>CAJAOB010000016.1 GCA_903941205.1 uncultured Burkholderiales bacterium
TCTCACCGGGCAGGGTGGCGATCATTCTCTCAAAACCAATGGCGCGGGTATTCGTTTCGGTGTTCCCTTCACGGAAAACGATACGGTTTATTTCGGCTCCGGGGTTGAGTCCCTGGACATTCGTCCCGGAACCACCGACTTGCCCACCACCTGGCAAAAGCACGTTGACGAATTTGGCTTGAAAAGCACCTCCGTGCCCCTCACACTCGGCTGGTCGCGTGACAAGCGTGACAGCGCTTTGGTGCCCACCAGGGGAACCTTCCAGCGGCTCAACGCAGACTGGGGCATCGCTGCAGATGTGAGATACCTGCGCGCGAGCTACCAGATCCAGCAATACATCCCCCTGAACAAGCAGTTCACGATCGGCCTCAACGGCGAGGTCGGCTGGGGCCAGGGACTGAGCGGGCAGCCTTATCCGGTTTTCAAGCACTTTTACTCTGGCGGCCTGGGCTCCGTGCGAGGCTTCGAGCAGGGCTCGCTAGGCCCGCGCGAGACTCAGTCGGATGGAACTTCGACGGCCATCGGAGGCGCCAAGAAAATCACCCTCAATGCCGAACTGATTACTCCTTTTCCGGGCGCGGGCAACGACCGGACCTTGCGCATGTATGGTTTCGTCGACGCCGGCAATGTCTTTGCCGAGTCTGCGTCTTACAGTGCAGCCGAACTCAGGGCCTCCGTGGGTGTGGGCATCAGCTGGATCTCGCCGGTCGGCCCTTTGCGTTTGAGCGTGGCCAGACCCATACGCAAGGAAGAGACAGATAGAATACAGGCAGTGCAATTTCAGATCGGTACATCCTTCTAATGATCTCTTTACGTCACATCGTCATCTGGTTCCTCTTGCCTTTGGCGGGTGCGGCAGCCAACGCGCAAGAGTTCAAGGTGGGTATCGTCAATCTCGACAGGATTTTCCGGGAAGCCAATTCTGCGAAGGCTGCTCAAGTCAAACTGGAGCAAGAGTTCACTAAGCGTGAGAAAGACATTGCGGAACTCGGTTCGCAGATCAAGACGCAGTCTGAAAAACTCGAGCGTGAGGCCCCCACTTTGTCTGAAAGCCAGCGCAACACGCGCCAGCGGCAGTTGCTTGATCAGGACCGCGAGTTCCAACGCAAGCGCCGCGAGTTTCAGGAAGATTTGAACAGCCGCAAGAACGAAGAGCTGCAGTTGGTGATTGAGCGCGCCAACAAGGTGGTCAAATCTTTGGCTGAAGCCGAAAAGTACGATCTCATCTTGCAGGAAGCCGTGTACGTCAATCCCAAGCATGACATTACCGACAAGGTGATCAAGACCTTGAATGCGTCGAACGGCCGGTAACCAGCACTCGGAGTCAAGGACGTGACGCTGAGCCTGGGCGCCATTGTCGAGTCGCTGGCTAGCGAATTCAAGGCTGAGTTGGTCGCCGATTCGCAGACTCTGATTGAGCGGCTGGCACCGATTGAAGCGGCGGGTCCGTCTGACCTGACGTTTCTCAGTCACCCCAAATACCGGAACAAACTGGCGGCTTCGAAGGCCGCCTGCGTTATTGTTTCGCCGCATATGAAGGCCGAGGCCCTGGCTCGCGGTCCCTGCATTGTGGTGGACGATCCTTACCGGTATTTTGCCCACCTGACGCAGCTCTGGAAGCGGCATCACGAGCCGGTGACGCAAGCCCATATTCACCCGACAGCCTTTATCGATCCCGCGGCGCGCGTTGCCGAGGGCGCCTCGGTAGGCGCTTTTGCTTGTGTCGGCGCGCAGGCGGCTATTGGCACCGGTGCGAGGGTCGGTGAGCACTGCGTGATCGGTCGCCAGGCTGTCGTCGGCGCGCACAGCCGGCTCGCGGCCCGCGTAACCCTGGGTGAACAATGCCGAATCGGCGAGCGCTGCATTCTTCACTCCGGGGTGGTGATCGGCTCCGACGGCTTTGGCTTTGCGCCGCACGCCGGACGCTGGGAAAAAATTGAACAGCTCGGTGCGGTTCGCATTGGCGATGATGTGGAAATTGGCGCCAACACCTGCATAGACAGGGGTGCGCTTGAAGACACGGTCATTGAAGACGGCGTGAAACTTGACAACCTGATTCAGATTGGCCACAACGTCCATGTGGGTGTGCATACCGCGATGGCGGGATGCGTTGGGGTTGCCGGCAGCACGCATATTGGCGCGCATTGCACCATCGGCGGTGGGGCAGTGGTCTTGGGACATTTGAGGCTGGCTGACCATGTGCATATTTCTGCGGCCTCGGTGGTTACGCGTTCAATCGTTCAGCCAGGGCAATACACGGGTTTGTTTCCCATCGACGACAATTCCGCCTGGGAAAAAAATGCCGCCACGCTCAAGCAGCTCCACAGGCTGCGCGACCGGCTCAAGCAAGTCGAAAGGCAGCTGTCGCAACAGATCCAATTGCAGCCGGAGCCCGCTTCGACGCCAACCAAAGAAAAATCATGATGGACATTCACCAGATTCTCAAGCAGCTGCCGCACCGATATCCTTTCCTGCTGGTCGATCGCGTTCTAGAGCTTGAGAAGGGGCAGCGTATCAAGGCTTTGAAAAACGTCACTATCAACGAGCCTTTCTTCGAGGGACATTTTCCGCACCGCCCCGTGATGCCCGGCGTGCTGATGCTAGAAGCCATGGCGCAGGCTGCTGCCCTGCTGGCGTTTGACACCATTGGCAGTACGCCAGACGACAAAACGGTTTACTATTTTGCTGGTATTGATGGCGCGCGCTTCAAGCGTCCTGTTGAGCCTGGCGATCAACTCGTCATGGATGTCTCGCTGGATCGCATGAAGTCAGGCATCTTCAAGTTCAAGGCCGTTGCCCGGGTAGACGATCAGATTGCCTGCGAAGCCGAACTGATGTGCACCATGCGCACGATTGCCTGAGGGGCGCTTCGTGACGGGCATCCATTCCACCGCGCTGATTGATCCACGCGCGCAGCTCGACTCCTCGGTCAGCGTCGGCCCTTACACCCTAGTGGGTCCGCACGTCAAAGTTGGCGCTGGCACAACCATCGGCGCGCATTGCGTGATCGAAGGCCACACGACCATCGGTCGCGACAACCGGATCTTTCAGTTCAACTCGATTGGCGCGATTCCCCAGGACAAGAAGTACGCGGGCGAGCCTTGCGAACTGTTGATCGGTGATCGCAACACCATCCGGGAGTTTTGCACGCTCAATATCGGCTCGCCTGGCGATGCCGGCGTGACCCGTGTGGGCGATGACAACTGGATCATGGCTTATGTGCATCTCGCGCATGACTGCGTGGTGGGCAATCACACGATTTTTGCCAACAACTCGCAGCTCGCCGGCCATGTGCATGTCGGCGACTGGGTCATTCTGGGCGGCTTCACGGTCGTGCATCAGTTTGTGCGCCTGGGCGCGCACAGCATGACGGCCATGTGTTCACTGCTGTTCGCCGACTTGCCGCCTTATGTGATGTGCCAGGGTCAGCCGGCAGCGGCGCGGTCCATGAATTTTGAAGGCCTGCGCAGGCGTGGGTTTTCTCCAGAGCGGGTAGCGGCGGTCAAGGCCATGCAGCGCGCGCTTTACCGTGAAGATCTCACCCTCGAGCAGGCCAAGGCCCGCATTGCAGCACTGCGTGACAGCTACCCGACCGCGCAAGATGATGTGAGCCTGATGCTGGCTTTTCTGGCCGAGACTTCGCCGCAGCGCGGCATTGTTCGCTAGCTCTTTCATGTCTTGCGCTGCGCCTTCAGGCGCCGGGCTGGCATCCGGGGCGCTGCCTCAGCCCTTGGCTGCCGGGCCCCGTCTGGCGATGGTCGCTGGTGAAACCTCTGGTGATTTGCTGGCGGGCTTGCTGCTTGACGGTTTCAAGGCGCGCTGGCCCGGCGTGCAAGCCGAGGGGATCGGTGGTCCGCGCATGCAGGCTCGCGGTTTCAAGGCGCTCTGGCCCAGCGCCAAACTGGCGGTGCTCGGTTACGTGGACGTGATGCGCCACTACCGGGAAATCGTTGGCATCCGCAAGCAATTGCGGACCCATTTGCTGGCGCGTCGGCCTGATGTTTTCATTGGCGTGGATGCACCTGATTTCAACCTGGACCTCGAAGCCTCCTTGCGAGCAGCTGGCGTCAAGACGGTGCACTTCGTTTGCCCCTCCGTTTGGGCTTCACGGCCCGAGCGGATCGAGAAGATCAAGCGCAGCGTGGACCATGTGCTGTGCATTTTTCCTTTTGAACCCGCGCTGCTGGCCCGGCATGGTGTCGCCGCCACTTACGTGGGTCATCCGCTGGCTTCCGTGATTCCGATGCAAGCGGATCAGGCTGGCGCGCGCCTTGCCTTGGGTCTGGCGCAAGATCGGCCCGTGGTGGCGGTGTTGCCGGGCAGCCGGCAATCGGAGATTGAGTATCTCGCACCCGCGTTTTTCCAGGCCGTGGCGCTTGTCGCCAGACAGCGTCCGCAGACCCAGTTCGTCGTGCCTGCGGTGCCGGCCCTCAGGCAAGCTATTGAGCGCGCAGCTTCGGCGGCTGGCGCGCTCGGGCTTATCACGCTGGTGGATGGCCAGTCGCACGCCGCTCTGGCAGCCTGTGACGCCACGCTGATTGCCAGCGGCACGGCCACGCTGGAGGCGGCTTTGTTCAAGCGGCCGATGGTGATTTCTTACCGCATGCACTGGCTTTCGTGGCAGCTCAAAGGGCGCCGGAAGTTGCAGCCCTGGGTCGGTTTACCCAATATTTTGTGCGGCGAGTTCGTCGTGCCCGAGTTGCTCCAAGGCGATGCGTCTGCGCCTGCACTGGCCGCCGCCGTGGTCCAATGGCTGGACGCTGCCGAGTCGGCGCCTGAAAAAATTCAGGCGGTTCAGGACAAGTTCACCGCCTTGCATGTGCAGCTGCGGCGCGATACCGCTCAATTGGCAACCGATGCGATCGAAAAAATTCTTGAGCGCTGAACAGGCGCCGTTGGTATGGGATGCACCAGGCTTGGTAGCCGGTGTGGACGAAGCTGGCCGTGGTCCTTTGATGGGCCCCGTCGTCGCTGCGGCCGTGATTCTCGACGACTTGCAAACAATCAAGGGTTTGGCTGACTCCAAGGTTCTGACCGCCTTGCGCAGGGAAAAGCTCTACGACGAGATACGCGCCAAGGCTTTATGTTTTTCGATTGCCATGGCGTCGGCAGCAGAAATTGACGAGATCAATATCTTGCAGGCGACGATGCTCGCCATGAAGCGCGCGGTCGACGGTTTGCGGCTCAAGCCCGCCAAAGTGCTGGTCGACGGAAACCGGATTCCGACGATGACAATCGTCGCCGAAGCGATTGTGGGCGGCGATGCGCTGGTGCCGTCGATCTCGGCTGCGTCGATTCTGGCCAAAGTCTGGCGCGACCGCTGGTGCCAGGAGATTCATCAGGCTTATCCGCAATACGGCTTTGCCTCACACAAGGGTTATGGCACGGCTGAACACCTGACGGCCTTGCGTGCCCACGGTGCTTGTCCGGAACACCGGCGCTCGTTTCGCCCCGTGGCCGAGGTGCTGCGGTGACTGTCAACGCTGCTTCGGATGAATCCGGCCATTCATTGCCTGTGAACGTGTCGGCGCCCGTGACGCACATCGCCTCGCGTGCCAATCCTTTCATCAAGTCCTTGCGAAAGCTGGCCCATGACAGCACAGCTTATCGCAAGGAGGGTTTGGTGTGGCTTGAGGGCGACCATTTGTGCCGCGCTGCGCTGGCCCGTGGTCTGGCTGCGCAAACCGCTGTTTTTTCAGAGTCGTTCTGGCCGCAGGCGCCTGCCTTGTGGTCCGCATCGGCCGCCAAGGTCGTCGTGATTGCCGATGCGCTGTGGTCCGAGTTCAGCGCCCTGGAGTCACCTTCCCGCATGGGTTTCGTGATGGCCTTGCCGGCGGCCAGTTCCTTGCAGACTGGTGCGGCCTCGGTCATTCTTGACCGTGTGCAGGACGCCGGCAACGTCGGCTCGATTTTGCGCAGCGCAGCGGCTTTCGGCTTCAAGCAGGTTTTGGCGCTCAAGGGCACGGCTGCACTGTGGTCACCCAAGGTGCTTCGGGCTGGCATGGGCGCGCACTTCGGCCTGCAGTTGATCGAGGGCTTGGAGGCTGAGGCGCTGGCCGCCCTGACAGTGCCGCTGGTGGTGACGAGTTCGCATGAAGGCGCTTACCTGCACCAGCAGCTTGTGCCCGTGCCCTGCGCCTGGGTCCTGGGCCACGAAGGGCAGGGTGTGAGCGCCGAGCTGATGGCGGGTGCCAGCTTGTCGGTGCGCATTGCCCAGCCCGGCGGCGAGGAGTCGCTCAATGTTGGTGCGGCCGCCGCGATCTGTCTTTACGCGAGCGCCACGGCGGCCCCAAGCTAGCTGCGCAAGAGCCTGCCTCGGCTATAATCAGGGGCTTTTCTGAACCAGCTTCGCCCGAGCGCCGAGTCAAGCCAAAACCCTCACAAAGTAGTCAATTAGCGTCTTTTGACAGACCCTTCTTGCGCACGCTTGGGCGAACCGTAACCAACCCGGAGAACCCAGTGCTTTTGTCTCTACAGGGAAATCACCCTCTCGCCATTTTGGCGCTCGCAGACGGCACAGTCTTTATCGGTAATTCCATAGGCGCCCCAGGCGCCACGGTCGGCGAAGTGGTGTTCAACACCGCCATGTCCGGCTACCAGGAAATTCTCACGGACCCCAGTTATTGCCAGCAGATCGTCACCTTGACGTACCCGCACATCGGCAACTACGGGGTCAATCTTGAGGACGTCGAGGCCGATAAAGTTCATGCCGCCGGATTGATCATCAAGGACCTGCCGCTCATTGCGTCCAACTTCCGCCAGACCCTCTCGCTGTTCGAGTACCTGGTGAAGGAAAATACCGTTGCGATTGCCAATATCGATACCCGCCAGCTGACTCGCCATTTGCGCACCCATGGTGCGCAAAACGGCTGCATCCTGGCACTCGCCGCTGGCGAGGCCGCGACGCCGGCTGCCATTGCCAAGGCTGTGGCCGCGGCCCAGTCTGCCGCCAGCATGGCCGGCCTTGACCTGGCCAAGGTGGTTTCGGTCAAGCAGCCTTACGAATGGACCCAAACCGAATGGAAGCTGGGCTCAGGCTATGGCGTGCAAAAGGCGCCGCGGTTTCATGTGGTGGCTTATGACTTCGGTGTGAAGAAAAACATCCTCCGCATGATCGCCGAACGTGGTGCCCGCATCACCGTGGTGCCGGCCCAGACGCCAGCGGCCGAGGTGCTCAGGCTCAAGCCGGACGGTATCTTTTTGGCCAACGGCCCAGGCGACCCGCAGCCTTGCGATTACGCCATCGACGCCGCGCGCGAGCTGATAGAGACCGGCATTCCCACCTTTGGCATTTGCCTGGGCCACCAGATCATGGCACTGGCCAGCGGTGCGAAAACTTTCAAGATGAAGTTCGGCCATCACGGCGCCAATCACCCGGTCAAGGACCTGGACAGCCAGCGCGTCAGCATCACCAGCCAGAACCACGGTTTCGCGGTGGACGAAAAATCCCTGCCCGCCAATTTGCGCGCCACGCACATCAGCCTGTTTGACGGCACCTTGCAGGGCCTGGCCCGCACCGACAAGCCGGCGTTTTGCTTCCAGGGTCATCCGGAAGCCTCGCCCGGTCCCCATGACATTGCCTACCTGTTCGACCGCTTCACCGCGTTGATGGAGGCCGCAGCGCCAGCGCCTGCCGGAGTTCAATAATGCCCAAGCGCACAGACATCAAATCGGTCCTCATCATCGGGGCCGGCCCCATCATCATTGGCCAGGCCTGCGAGTTTGATTACTCGGGCGTGCAAGCCTGCAAGGCGCTGCGCGAAGAGGGCTACAAGGTCATCCTGATCAACAGCAACCCTGCCACGATCATGACTGACCCGGCCACCGCCGACGTCACTTACATCGAGCCGATCACCTGGCAGACGGTTGAGAAAATCATCGCCAAGGAGCGCCCCGATGCGATCTTGCCGACCATGGGCGGGCAGACCGCGCTAAATTGCGCGCTCGATCTCTGGCGCCATGGCGTGCTCGACAAATACAAGGTGGAGTTGATCGGCGCCACTCCTGAAGCCATCGACAAGGCCGAAGACCGACTCAAGTTCAAGGACGCCATGACCAAAATCGGTCTGGGTTCGGCGCGCTCGGGCATCGCCCACAGCATGCAAGAAGCCTGGGACGGGCAAAAGACCCTGGGTTTCCCCACGGTCATCCGCCCGAGCTTCACGCTGGGCGGCACCGGCGGCGGCATCGCCTACAACGCCGAAGAATTTGAAGTGATCTGCAAGCGCGGCCTGGAAGCCTCGCCGACCAATGAACTCTTGATCGAGGAATCGCTGCTCGGCTGGAAAGAGTACGAGATGGAAGTCGTGCGCGACAAGGCCGACAACTGCATCATCGTCTGCTCCATTGAGAATCTGGACCCGATGGGCGTTCACACCGGCGACTCGATCACCGTGGCCCCGGCGCAAACGCTGACCGACAAGGAATACCAGATCCTGCGTAACGCTTCGCTGGCTGTGCTGCGCGAAATCGGCGTCGACACCGGCGGCTCGAACGTGCAGTTCTCCATCAACCCGGTCGACGGCCGCATGGTCGTCATTGAGATGAACCCGCGCGTTTCGCGCTCGTCTGCACTGGCGTCCAAGGCCACGGGTTTCCCGATCGCCAAGGTTGCGGCCAAACTGGCCATCGGTTACACGCTCGACGAATTGCGCAATGACATCACTGGCGGCGCCACGCCGGCCAGCTTTGAGCCGAGCATTGATTACGTGGTCACCAAGATTCCGCGGTTTGCGTTTGAAAAATTTCCGACGGCGGATTCGCGCCTGACGACCCAGATGAAGTCGGTCGGCGAAGTGATGGCCATGGGCCGCACTTTCCAGGAGTCTTTCCAGAAAGCCCTGCGCGGCCTCGAAGTTGGCGTGGACGGCATGAATGAAAAGACGCAAGACCGCGAAGTGCTTGAAAAAGAGTTGGGTGCGCCCGGCCCCGAGCGCATCTGGTATGTCGGCGACGCCTTTGCGCTGGGCATGAGCGTGGACGAAGTTTTTGCCCTGACCAAGATCGACCCCTGGTTCCTCGTGCAGATCGAGCAGATCGTCAAGGTCGAGCTCGAACTTGAAACCATGTCGCTGGATCAGATTGACGCGCCGACCTTGCGCGCGCTCAAGCACAAGGGCTTTTCTGATCGTCGCCTGGCGCGCCAGCTCAAAACCACCGACACCGTCATCCGCGACAAGCGCAAGGCGCTGGGTGTGCGCCCGGTTTACAAGCGGGTGGACACCTGCGCGGCCGAGTTCGCCACGAACACCGCCTACATGTACTCGACCTACGAGGCCGAAGGCAGCGAGTGCGAGGCCGCACCGACGGACAAGAAAAAGATCATGGTGCTCGGCGGCGGTCCGAACCGCATCGGCCAGGGCATCGAGTTTGACTACTGCTGCGTTCACGCCGCGCTGGCCATGCGCGAAGACGGCTACGAGACCATCATGGTCAATTGCAACCCTGAAACGGTTTCGACTGATTACGACACCTCGGACCGCTTGTACTTCGAGCCGCTGACGCTGGAAGACGTGCTCGAGATCGTCGACAAGGAAAAGCCGTTTGGCGTGATCGTGCAATACGGCGGCCAGACGCCCTTGAAACTGGCACTCGACCTTGAGCGCAACGGCGTGCCGATCATTGGCACCTCGCCCGACATGATTGATGCGGCCGAAGACCGTGAGCGCTTTCAAAAGCTGCTGCATGAACTCAAGCTGCGCCAGCCGCCCAACGCCACAGCGCGCACCGAGCCTGAAGCGCTGGAAAAAGCTGCGGCGCTGGGCTATCCGCTGGTGGTTCGCCCGAGCTATGTGCTGGGCGGCCGTGCCATGGAAATCGTGCATGAGCAGCGCGACCTGGAGCGTTACATGCGCGAAGCCGTCAAGGTCAGCCACGACTCGCCGGTGCTGCTGGACCGTTTCCTGAATGACGCCATCGAGTGCGACGTGGACTGCATTCGCGACGTCGCAGGCCAGACCTTGATTGGTGGCGTGATGGAGCACATCGAGCAAGCCGGTGTTCACAGCGGCGACTCGGCCTGTTCATTGCCCCCGTATTCGCTCAGCGCGGCCACGGTCAACGAAATCAAGCGCCAGACGGCGGCCATGGCGCAGGCCTTGAACGTGGTCGGCTTGATGAATGTGCAGTTCGCCATCCAGAACATCGACGGCCAGGACGTGATCTACGTGCTCGAAGTCAATCCGCGGGCTTCCCGCACCGTGCCTTTCGTGAGCAAGGCGACCGGCATTCAGCTGGCCAAGGTGGCTGCTCGCTGCATGGTCGGCCAGACCCTGGCGGCGCAAGGCTTGACCCGGGAAGTGACACCGCCGTACGTCAGCGGCACGGTAGCGGTGTTCCCCTTCGGGAAGTTCCCGGGTGTGGACACGATTCTGGGCCCCGAGATGAAATCAACTGGCGAAGTCATGGGCGTGGGCAAGACCTTCGGCGAGGCTTTTGTGAAGTCTCAGCTCGGCGCGGGCACCAAGCTGCCCCGGTCGGGCCGGGTGTTTCTCACGGTCAAGAACAATGACAAGCCGCGCGCGGTGGCCGTCGCGCGGGCGCTGGTTGAACTCAAATTCGATCTGGTGGCGACCAAAGGCACGGCCGCCGCGATCAACGCCGCCGGCATCCCCTGCGGCGTCGTCAACAAGGTCACCGAGGGCCGGCCGCATGTGGTGGACATGATCAAGAACAACGAGATTGTGCTGGTCATCAACACCGTGGAAGAGCGTCGCAATGCGATCGCCGACTCGCGGCAGATCCGCACTTCGGCCTTGCTGGCCCGTGTCACCACGTTCACGACCATCGCGGGCGCGGAAGCTGCGGTGCAGGGCATGGAACACCTTGACAAGCTCGGGGTGGTGTCCTTGCAGGAGCTGCACGCGCAGCTGGCCTGAGCGTGCACTGCCCCCGGGCAATTGCATTAAACTCATTTTTCAGGATAACGCCGCCGCCAGTTGACTGGCGGCGGTTTCGTTTTTGTCGGAGCAACAAAACCATGGCCACCTTACCCATCACCAAACGCGGCGCAGAAAAACTCAAAGCCGAGCTGCATCAACTCAAAACGGTGGACCGTCCTTGGGTGATCGGCGCGATTGCGGAAGCCCGCGCGCAGGGCGACCTCAGCGAAAACGCCGAGTACGACGCAGCCAAGGACCGCCAGGGTTTTATCGAAGGTCGCATTCAGGAGATCGAGGGCAAACTTTCGGCGGCGCTGATCATTGATCCGGTCTCGGTCGATGCGGGCGGCAAGGTCGTGTTTGGCTCGACGGTGGCGCTGGAAGACGAAGACACGGGCGACAAGGTGACTTACCAGATCGTCGGTGAAGACGAAGCCGATCTCAAGAAAGGTCTGGTCAATGTCAGCTCGCCGATTGCGCGCGCGCTGATCGGCAAGGCCGAAGGTGATACCGCCGAAGTGATGGCCCCCGGCGGTATCAAGCGCTATGAAATCATGGCGGTTCAGTACATCTGATGCCCGCTGTGCGAGCCCGTGTCGCGGTCTTGCTCGCGGCGCTCTGGTGGGGCAGTCTGAGCGGCCTGGCTTTTGTTGTGGTGCCGCTGCTGTTCAAGCACCTGAGCTCGCCGGCTGAGGCTGGGACCATGGCGGCCAAGCTTTTTTCAGCGCAAACCTGGCTGTCCGTGGCCTGCGCGATGTTGCTGCTTTTGCTGCTCAATGCCAAAAGGCCGGACGGTACCAGTGCCCCCAACAGCGCAACCGCCTGGGTCGTCGCTGGTTTGCTGCTTGCCTTGCTCGTCGAGTTCGGCGTGTCGGCGCAGATTCTCAGCGCCCGCGCCAGTGGTGGCAATTTGCGCCTGTGGCATGGATTGGGCAGTGCCATGTTGCTGGGCCAGTGGCTGTGCGCCGGGCTGGCTCTTTGGCGCCTGTCGCTTTACACCCGAACAAGCAAGGGCTCGCGCAGCTGAGTCCTTGATGCTCAGGCGGCAGCGCGTTCGGCCGCTTCCAGCGTGTTGACCAGCAGCATCGTGATGGTCATCGGGCCGACGCCGCCGGGGACTGGCGTGATGTATCCGGCGACTTCCTTCACGGCGGCAAAGTCCACGTCGCCGCAGAGCTTGCCTTCCTCGTTGCGGTTCATGCCCACGTCAATGACGACCGCGCCCGGCTTGACCATGTCAGCGGTCAGCACATTGCGCTTGCCGACGGCTGCAACGATCAGGTCCGCTTGCAGGGTCAGCGCTTTCAGGTTGGCCGTCGCGCTGTGACAAATGGTCACTGTGGCGTCTTGCTGCAGCAGCATGAGCGCCATCGGCTTGCCAACAATGTTGCTGCGGCCGATCACCACAGCGTGTTTGCCGCGCAGCTCGTAGCCTTTTCCGCCATTGAGTGATTCAAGCATCTTCATGCAGCCATAGGGCGTGCAGGGCCAGAAGCCGGGTTGTCCGACCATCAAGGCGCCCGCGCTGGCGACATGAAAGCCGTCAACGTCTTTGGTGGGAGAAATGGCTTCGATCACCTTGTGGGCGTCGATGTGCTTGGGCAAAGGCAGTTGCACCAGCACGCCATGAATGGCGGGATCTTGATTGAGCGCATGTACCCGCGCCAGCAACTCTGTTTCGCTCATGCTGGCCGGGTATTGCTCAAGCACCGAATGCAAGCCGTTGTCCTTGCAGGCCTTGACCTTGTTGCGCACATACACCTGGCTGGCCGGGTTGTCGCCAACCAGCAGCACCGCCAGGCCCGGGCTGACGCCTCGCGCGCGAAGCGCCGCGGCGCGCAGCGCCAGTTCGGCGCGGAGTTGGGCCGAAAGGGCGTTGCCATCAATCAGTTCTGCGGTCATGGTTTGTTGAGTCCAATTAAAAACGCCCGCGATTCGAAAACCACGGGCGTTCAGTCATGTCGGTCTGGGTATCGGGCGTCAGCGAAAGGTAGGAAGAGAGAAGTCTCTTTCAGGCTTTTGGCGCGTTGGAGCCGAGTGCAATTTTCAGCAGATCGGCCACTGTATTGGCGTTTAGCTTTTCCATGATGTTGGCACGGTGTGCTTCCACCGTCTTGATGCTGATACCCAGGTCATCGGCGATCTGCTTGTTCAGGCGACCGGCCACGATGCGCTCAAGCACCTGGGCTTCGCGCGAAGTCAGTTTGGCCAGCAGCGCGTCTCGGCTGGCCGAGTTCTGGTGTTCGCTGAAAGCGTCCTTGGCCTGGTCCAGCATGCGCTCCACCAGGCTGACCAGCGCGTCTTCCTGGAAAGGCTTCTGGATGAAGTCCATCGCGCCTTTTTTCATGGTGTTCACCGCCATGGGCACGTCGCCGTGGCCGGTGATGAAGACAATCGGCAAGGGTGACTTGCGCTCGACCAGGCGGTCTTGCAGCTCCAGCCCGGTCATGCCGCCCATGCGGATATCGACGATCAGGCAGGCGACCTCGCGCGGGTCATAGCGGCTCAGAAAGGTTTCGGCCGAGTCGTAGCAGCGAACCCGGTAATCCTTGCCCTCAAGCAGCCATTGCAGCGAGTCGCGCACGCCTTCGTCGTCGTCAACAACGTACACGGTGCCCTTTTTCGGAATCAAGCTCATGCAAATCCTTTAAGCATCAGTGGGGCGTTTTGCGTCTTTGCTGTCTGCCGACTCGGCCGGCGTTGCAGTCAGCAGGGGCGTGACAGGGATCCAGAAAGTGAATCGGCACCCGGTGACGTCCGCGCCATTGTAAAGGTTCTCCGCCAGCATCCGCCCCTGGTGCGACTCCACAATACTGCGACACAATTTCAGGCCTATACCCATGCCCTCGGCCTTGGTGGAATAGAAAGCTTCGTAGAGGCGGGCGCTGACTTCGGCCGACAACCCCTTGCCGGAATCGAGCACTGAAAACTCGACCACGCTCTGGTCTTCGATCTGTTTGGGAACCACCCGCAATTCGACGCTGCGGCGTGAATTGTGACGCTTGGCCTGTTCGATGGATTCCGCAGCGTTCTTCATCAAGTTGATAAGTACCTGCTCGATCAGAATAGGGTCGACCAGAATGGGTGGCAGGCGTGCGGCAATGTAATGACTCAAGCGCACATGGTGGCGGCGCAATTCGATGTCGGCGAGTTCCAGCGCGTTGCTCACCATGGTTGCAACGTCCGACGGGCTGCGATTGGGTTCGCTGCGCTTCACAAATGAGCGTATGCGCTGAATGATCTGCCCGGCCCGGTGCGCTTGTCGTGCCGTTTTTTCGAGTGCGCCCAGCAGGTCTTCGGTGCTGATGGTCTTGCGCTGGATACGCGAGACCATGCCGTTGCAGTAATTGTTGATGGCGGTCAGCGGCTGGTTGAGTTCATGCGCAACGCTGGATGCCATTTCGCCCATGGTGATCAGGCGGCTGGCCGATTGAGCGCGTTCGGCTTGCAGCGCGGCTTGCTCTTCTGCCTTGCGCCTTGGCGTGATGTCGGTCGCAATCATCATTTGCGCGAGCCGGCCGTCAACCCAGGTCAGGTAGCGCGAGCGGACCTCCAGCCATTTGGCCAGTTCCGGCACGAATATCTCGGCGTTTTCGGTTTGTGCGGTAGTCAGCGTGTCCGTCGGCAGTCCGGCCAAGCCATCCACGGCGTCGAGCGCATCGTCGTTGGGCGTGACGGTTGGCATGCCGGCTTGCGCTATCAGGTTCACATGGCCCGAAACTTCCGCCCCAAACCAGGCCCGATACAGCTTGTTGGCGAACAGCAGCTCTTCGCTACCCAGCGGGGCAACGGACACCGCTGCATCCAGACCTTCAAGCACTGTCGTGAAGCGCTCGTAGGAGTTGGAGAGCTCTTCTCGCACCCGCTTGGGCTCGGTGATGTCCGTCATCGACGTCATCCAGCCGGCTTGCTGACCCCGCGGATCAATCAGCGGCGAGACGTACATGCGCGCGTCAAAAATGGCTCCGTTTTTGCGCTTGACGCGAACCTCGAACCCTCCCGGGGTTGAACGGCCTGTCAATTCGTCTTCGAGTCTCGCGGTCAACCACTCTCGGTCCTGGTCGGGCCAGTAGGGGAAGGGCGCGGTGCTGCCCACGAGTTCCTGCTCGCTCCAGCCGGTCATCTGGCAAAAGGCCGGGTTGACGTAGGTGATCCGGCCTTGCAGATCAAGCGCGCGCATGCCAGTCAGCATGGAGTTTTCCATGGCGCGGCGAAAATTGGTTTCCGACACCAGCGCTTCCTGCGCCTGCACCCGGCGACGCGTGTGGCGCCAGGTGCCTAGCAGGGTCCAGACGGTCAGCGCGCTCAAGGCCGACACCAGCCAGAAAAATCCGCTGCCTATGACGCCCAGCGAAGCCCGGTAGCCTTGGGCCCGGATCAAAAGACCGTTGCCTACAGGAGATACCGGAATTTCGTATGTGGGGGCTTCATCCGCCCACGGCAAAAGGCGTGCTGCGGGGGTTCGCTGAGGCGGCAGTCCTCCCGCCAGAACATGGCCGTGTTCGTCCAGAAGTGCCACTGCGTATTTGGCGCTGACCTCTGTTGGCACGCCAAAACGCAGCAGCGCGTCCAGCGAATACTCGCCCATGATCACCCCGCCAAACCTGCTTTGTTCGTCGATAGGGATCTGTAGCTGTAGCGTGGGTGAACTGATGCCAGGGTCGTTTTTAACGGTCAGGGGTCTTGAATAAACCGGTTGCCGAAGGTCCCGCGCCAGGCCGTAGGTACCGTCAGTCTCGCCGCTTTTAAGCTGTTCGCCATTGCCGCGCAACTGAGCGGCGCCTGCACTTGCCGACGCATAGGCGACGCGCACCCGGCGGCGGGAATCAACCCAGGTGATGGCCAGCAATTCCGGGTATTGGTTGACGAGTGATTCGGCTTGCGCGATGAATTCATCTACACCCACCTCTTTGTTCGAGACGTCCCTACCCATTCGCATGAGTTGTTCTTGTCGTTCCAGCAGGCGAAGTCGCAGGCGCTGCTGCGCATATTCCACGTCGCGCCGGACGGCCTCTTGTTCCCGGTCGATTTCTTCAATGCGAAGGTAGGCGAAAGCGGCGATCACCGCTGCCAGAAAAAGCCCCACCGCGAGCAAGGGCCCTAGCGTCACAAATCGGTCCTGGCGAGAGGGCGATTGCCTGCGCCACCACCGTCGCCACCATGCCAGGGACCGCTTGGCCCCTGTTTTTTCAAATGGCCCCGGGGGCGTGGGAGGGAGCGCGTTCTCGGCTTGCATGTGTCGTCGGAGTTTATAGGAGGATGGCGCCGCGAGACCGGTTTGCTGGCGGGTATCGGAAGCGCCGAACTCCTTGCCGGCGTAAGGCCGTCAGTCAGCGGATGCGTCTTTAGCAATTCATAATATGAAAAGTAGGCGCACTATTTGAAATGCCAGGAAAAGTATGAGAAACTACCGACCGAGTTTCAAATTGCGTTTACAAACGGATTTGAACAATAGAAGTTACGAGCGCTAGGGTTCCCGCGACGAGGCTCCCGGCGAAATCCGCCAGAAACGTTTTATTTAATTAGCAGGAGACAAACATGGCTGCCAATCCCCAACAACCCGGCGCGGTCGACCTGCGCGCTGCATCCAAGGACGCCACGTCGTCGCCTGACAAGGACAGTCAGGAAACCCGCGAATGGATGGACGCGCTCACTGCCGTCATCGAGAGCGAAGGTCCCGAGCGCGCGCATTACCTGCTGGAGCAACTGCTCGAACATGCGCGCCAGAAAAGCATTGACATGCCTTTTTCGGCCAACACCGGCTATGTCAACACCGTTGAACCCGACCAGGAAGAGCGCTCCCCCGGCAACCTCGAAATTGAGGAGCGCCTGCGCGCCTACATGCGCTGGAACGCCATGGCCATGGTGGTCAAGGCCAACCGGCTTCACCCCGCCGATGGTGGCGACCTCGGCGGCCACATCGGCTCTTTTGCCTCGCTGGCTAGCCTGTTTGGCGCCGGTTTCAACCACTTCTGGCACGCCGAGAGTGAAAACCACGGCGGCGACTGTCTTTATATTCAGGGCCACGTGTCGCCGGGCGTTTACGCCCGCGCCTACTTGGAAGGCCGTCTGACCGAAGAGCAGCTGCTCAACTTCCGCCAGGAAGTCGATGGCAAGGGTTTGTCGAGCTACCCGCACCCCAAGCTGATGCCCGAGTTCTGGCAGTTCCCCACGGTTTCCATGGGCCTGGGCCCGCTGATGGCGATCTACCAGGCGCGTTTTCTCAAATACCTGCACGCCCGCGGCATTGCCAACACCGAAAACCGCAAGGTCTGGGTGTTCTGCGGCGACGGCGAGATGGACGAAGTCGAATCGATGGGCGCCATCGGTCTGGCCGCGCGTGAAAAGCTCGACAACCTGGTGTTCGTCATCAACTGCAATTTGCAGCGCCTGGACGGCCCGGTGCGCGGCAACGGCAAGATCATCCAGGAACTCGAAGGCGAGTTCCGTGGTGCTGGCTGGAACGTGCTCAAACTGATCTGGGGCAGCAACTGGGATCCGCTGCTGGCCCGTGACAAGGACGGCGCGCTGCGCAAGGTCATGATGGACACGCTCGACGGCGACTACCAGGCCATGAAGGCCAATGACGGCGCCTACGTGCGCAAGCATTTCTTCGGCAAGGACCCGCGCACCCTCGAGATGGTCGCCAAGATGAGCGACGACGACATCTGGAACCTGCGCCGCGGCGGCCACGACTCGCAAAAAGTCTATGCAGCCTTTCACTCGGCCGTCAACCACAAGGGCCAGCCCAGCGTGCTGCTGATCAAGACCGTCAAGGGTTTTGGCATGGGCAAGATCGGCGAAGGCAAAAACAACGTTCACCAGACGAAAAAGCTGGCCGACGAGGACATCAAGGCTTTCCGCGACCGTTTCAACATCCCGATTCCCGACAGCCAGCTGGCCAGCATTCCCTTCTACAAGCCGGCTGACGACACGCCTGAAATGAAGTACCTGCACGAGCGCCGCAAGGCCCTGGGCGGTTACTTGCCGCATCGCCGCGTCAAGGCCGACGAGCAGTTCACCGTGCCCGCGCTGGAGACTTTCAAGTCGGTCATCGAGCCCACGGCTGAAGGCCGCGAAATCTCGACCACGCAAGCTTATGTGCGCTTTTTGACGCAGTTGCGTCGCGACCAGGCTCTGGGCCCTCGCGTGGTGCCCATCCTGGTGGACGAGGCCCGCACCTTCGGCATGGAAGGCCTGTTCCGTCAGATCGGCATTTACAACCCGGACGGCCAGCAGTACACCCCGGTCGATAAAGACCAGGTCATGTACTACAAGGAAGACGTCAAGGGTCAGATCCTGCAAGAAGGCATCAACGAAGCCGGCGGCATGAGCAGCTGGATTGCGGCCGCCACTTCTTACAGCACCAACAACCGCATCATGGTGCCGTTTTACGTGTACTACTCGATGTTCGGTTTCCAGCGCATTGGCGATCTGGCCTGGGCGGCGGGCGACATGCAGGCGCGCGGCTTTTTGCTGGGCGGCACCTCGGGCCGCACCACGCTCAACGGCGAGGGCCTGCAGCACGAGGACGGCCACAGCCACATCATTGCCGGCACCATCCCCAACTGCATCAGTTACGACCCGACCTTCGCCCATGAGGTCGGCGTCATCCTGCACCATGGCCTTAAGCGCATGGTGGAAAAGCAGGACAACGTGTTCTATTACCTGACCCTGCTCAACGAGAACTACGCCATGCCCGGCCTCACCGCCGGCACCGAAGCGCAGATTATCAAGGGCATGTACCTGTGCAAAGAGGGAAAAAAACTCACGCCGCGCGTGCAACTACTGGGCTCGGGCACCATCCTGCGCGAGTCGATCGCCGCACAAGAGCTGCTGGAAGCCGATTGGGGTGTGGCCGCTAACGTCTGGAGCTGCCCCAGCTTCAACGAGCTCACCCGCGACGGTCAGGACGCTGAGCGCTACAACCTGCTGCACCCGCTGGAGACGCCACGCGTGTCTTTTGTGGGCCAGCAACTCGAAAAGCACACCGGCCCGGTGGTGGCCTCGACCGATTACATGAAGGCCTATGCCGAGCAGATTCGGCCATTTATCCCTAAA
>CAJAOB010000017.1 GCA_903941205.1 uncultured Burkholderiales bacterium
CACTTTGAGCCCGCCCGCTGCGGCCAAGCCAGCGGTCTGCAACAGCGTGTCTACGCTGACCTGCCCGGCCTGGTATTGGAGCGGCTTGTCGGCGTTGGCTGAAATGCCGGAGATGGTTCCGCCCATGCCCAGCACCAGGATGTAGGGCTGCGCGCAGGGTGACTCTTCGCCGCCCATGTCGGCACCCGGCTGGCCGGCTTCAATCTGCAATGGACGACAAGAACTGTTTGAGTTCCGGTGTTTGCGGGTTACCAAAAATCTCTGTCGGCGTGCCGATTTCATGCACCAAGCCCTGGTGCATGAAGATCACGCGGTCGCTGACTTTGCGCGCAAAGCTCATCTCGTGCGTCACCATCAGCAAGGTCATGCCTTCGTTGGCCAGGCTTTCCACCACGCGCAACACTTCACCCACCAGCTCCGGGTCCAGCGCGCTGGTGATTTCGTCGCAGAGCAACACCGCCGGCTCCATGGCCAGCGCCCGTGCAATGGCCACGCGCTGCTGCTGCCCGCCAGACAACTGGTCTGCGAAGGCATTGAATTTTTCGCTCAGGCCCACGCGCTCCAGCAGTTTGACTGCGTCGGTTTGCGCTGCAGCGGCGTCTTTCTTTTTGACCAGCGACGGGGCCAGCATGATGTTTTTGCCGACCGTCAAATGCGGAAATAAATTAAAGCTCTGAAAAATCATGCCCACGCGCTGGCGCAGTTCCCGCATGGCGACCGGGCTGGCGTGGTTCAGCGGTTTGCCATCGACGGCTATCTTGCCACCCTGAAAATTCTCAAGCCCGTTGATGCAGCGAAGCAAGGTACTTTTGCCCGAGCCGCTTTTACCAATGATGGCGATCACTTCGCCCGGGCTCACATTCAGGTCGATACCTTTTAAAACCTCGTTAGCGCCAAATGATTTGCGCAGGCCGGCAATCTCCACCACGGACTTGGTGGCCTTGGCTGTTTCAACGGTCAACATTCATCTTCCTTTCGAGGGATTTGGCGTACAGGCTGACGGGATAGCACAGCAGAAAATAAAACACCGCCACACAGCTGAAGACCAAGAACGGGTTGAAGGTCGCGTTGGCAATCGTCTTGCCCACTTTGGTCAACTCCATGAAACCAATCACCGAGGCCAGCGCCGTGCCCTTGATCACCTGAACCAGAAAACCCACCGTGGGCGGTATGGCGATCCTGGTGGCCTGGGGCAAGATGATGTAGCGCAGTTGCTCGCCAAAGTTCAGGGCCAGACTTTGCGAAGCCTCCCACTGCCCGCGCGGAATCGACAGCACGCAGCCGCGCCAGATCTCCGTCAAGAACGCGCTGGTGTAGAGCGTCAGGCCCACAGCGGCCGCCACCCAGGGCGAGGTGTCAATGCCAAACAGGCCAATGCCGTAATAGGCCAGAAACAACTGCACCAGCAGCGGTACGCCCTGAAACAACTGCACGTAGCCCGCCACAAAGGCCTGCGTCCCCGGCTTCTTGCTCATGCGCACAATCAGCAACAAGAGCCCGATAGCACCGCCGCCCACAAAGGCAATGACAGACAGCGCCACCGTCCAGCGCCCGGCCAGCAACAAGTTGCGCAGAATGTCCCAATAAGTGAAGTCGGTCATGCGGCACGCCCTCCAAAAATGAGCTTTTCACCCACCCAGTTGAGTGCGGCGCGCAGCAACACAGACAGCGCCAGGTAAATGGCGCCGATGATGATGAAAGCCTCAAACGAGCGGAAATTGCGGCTTTGAATCAGGTCGGCGGCGTAGCTGAGTTCTTGAATCGAAATTTGCCCGCATACCGAAGACCCCAGCATGACGATGATGCTTTGGCCCACCATGCTGGGCCATATTTTTTTCAAGGCCGGCGGCAGCACCACCCGCGTGAAAATCTGCAAGCGGTTCAGCGCCAGGCTCTCGGCCGCTTCGATCTGCCCGCGGGGCGTGGCCTCCAGGCCGGCACGAATGATCTCTGTGGCGTAAGCACCCAGATTGATCGTCATGGCCAGAAACGAAGCAGACTCTGCCGACATCTTCACGCCGATGGCCGGCAAGCCAAAGAAAATGAAAAACAACTGGATGATGAAAGGCGTGTTGCGGATGGCTTCAACGTAGGCGCCCACCCCAGCTTTGAGCCAGACTGGCGCCACGCCATCACCAAAGCCCCGGGCCCTGACCCAGGCGCACAAGATGCCCAGCGAGGTTCCCACCAATACCGCCCACAAAGTGAGCGCCGTGGTCCAACCCACACCCAGCAGCAAGATGGGCCACTCCGCCAGAACGGCCCCGAAATCCAGTTGTATTTTCATGGGGTTGCGCGCTGCTTACAGAGGCAAGTCACCCAGCGGGCGACCCAGCCACTTGCGGCTCATGGCATCGAGGTCACCAGAGGATTTGGCGCCTGCAATGATCTCGTTGACCTTCAGGCGCAGCTTGTCTTCACCCTTGGCAACGCCAATGAAGTTGGGGCTGTCTTTGAGCAAGAGCTTGTATTCGGTCGAAACCGTTGGGTTCTTGTTCATCATGGTGCCCGCCACAGAAGCGCCCAAAGCAATGAACTGCACCTGACCGGCCACATAGGCGGCAATGGTGGCGTTGAAATCTTCAAAGCGCTTGGTCTCTGTGCTGGCAGGTGCCACCTTGCCCAGCTCCTGGTCTTCCATGGCGCCGCGGGTCACACCGACGGTCTTGCCGGCCAGGTCGGCAAAGCTTTTCACCTGGATGTTTTTAGGGCCAAAGACCGCCTGAAAAAACGGCGAGTAAGCCGATGTGAAGTCGATCACTTTTTCGCGCTCCGCGTTCTTGCCCAGGGTGGCAATCACCAGGTCTGCTTTTTTGGTTTGCAAAGCCGGAATGCGGCTCGAGCTCACCACCACCACCAGCTCGACCGGCACGCCGAGTTTTTTGCCGATGTAGTTGGCCATGTCCACGTCCAGGCCGATGGGCTTGAGGTCGGTGCCAACGTAGCCGTAGGGAGCGGAATCCGTCTGCACCGCGACCCGAAGCACCTTGCGCTTCATCACATCGTCGAGCGCGTCTTGCGCATGAACGACCGACGAAACGAGCAAAGCGCAAGCGGCCAGGCTGAAACAAAAACTGCGTTTTTTGAAATTCATGATGGATCTCTTTGGGTTGGTTGAAAAAAGGCGAAACGGGCTATCCGATCTTGCTGACTGCGCGATCAAATTGGGTATGCATAGGGCTGAGCACCACCTTGACTATGCAGCGTCGCCAGCCGAGTCTGCGCACCTCGCACCACGATGGCGCAAGAATTGAACAACAAAGTCAGCTGATGCACAAGTCTGTTCTGCAAGGGTGATGGACAAATTCAGGCCAGCTCCCTGACGCTCAAGCTTGGGGCTTTGACGCCCGAAAGCAGTGCATTGAGAGCGGGGGGTTAGTGGCTTTCAGCACCTTTAAGGGGTGCAGGCTTGGGATATCGCAAAGATTGGGCCCGGTTGGCTTGGGTGGTGTCTGAACCGCCCCGGGTTTTGAGGGCGCTTACTGAGTTTGGGTGAGTGCCGCTTCAAGGCTGATGCCGTTCATTCACACGGTAGATTCGCAAGTCGCGTACGCAGCTGTAGACGACGCTGAATCTCAACACCATTTCCTCGTGCGCGGGCCATTTCCTGTGATTGGCCAATGGCTTGAACCGGGAAGCGGAATTTGGCTCTACGCTGGAGCTCGCAAAGCTTGTGCCGTGGCGGAGCCGGGACCTTGGAAAACGTCCAATTGACTGCTGCGGAGCTGCCATATACAATTGCTATATACATTTCCTCAGAAAGCAGTCATGTCCATCGGCACTGTTTTTGTCAATAACCGTACCCAGGCCGTTCGCCTCCCGTTGGACGTGCGACTACCCGAGGGTGTCCAAAAGGTAGAGATACGGGTCAAAGGTAACGAGCGCATCATCGCCCCCCTAGGCCAAACCTGGGACAGCTTCTTTCTGGGTGGCCCCACAGTTAGCGACGACTTCCTGCCCGAGCGCGCCACCCAGCACCAGCCGGACAGGGAGGCGCTTTGATGCTGCGTTACCTGCTGGACACCAACATCGTCATCTACGTGTTGAAGCGGCGACCTGTCGAAGTGCTTTCCACCTTCAACGCCAACGCCAGCCGCATGGCAATTTCCTCTATTACCCTTGCCGAACTCTTGCACGGTGCGGAGAAAAGCAGCCGCGTGAGCGAGAACCTGGCCGCTATCGAGGACTTTTACAGTCGCCTAGCAGTTCTGCCCTATGGCCCCAAGGCCGCCCAGCATTACGGAGCCCTTCGCGCCGCCTTGGAAAAACTTGGTCAGCCTATCGGTGTGAACGACATGCACATTGCAGCGCACGCCCGTAGCGAAGGCCTGGTGCTGGTGACGAACAACATGGGGGAGTTCGCACGAGTGCCTGCGCTGCAAGCAGAGAACTGGGTCCCCACGGCGCTGTAATTCGCGAGTTGTCGTGCATCACTCGCTCATAGGTACGGCGACTGCCACGCCAAGTTTGCCGCGATAGCTGCTGCTAGCGGCCAGAAGCCGTCATTGACCGAATCGGGCCGTAGGTCTGCATCAGGCTGGAACCCGTCGTTGGACGTGCTGCTGGAAAGCGTCGGCTTTCGACCCATAGCGGACCTTCAAGCAGCAATGAAAAGCAGCCGTCAAAATGCTCAATACATCAGTTGTCACCAGATTAACCCTCATCGCCTGATGTATCTCGCAAGGCCTGCGGGATACATGACCTTAGGCATCACCAGACCCTCCTCAAGC
>CAJAOB010000018.1 GCA_903941205.1 uncultured Burkholderiales bacterium
ACCCAGCCGTGCGCGACCAGGGTGCTCAGGAGGCGATGCACGCCACTTTTCGGCTGGACCAGCTGCTCGGCAATATCCCCCAGGGCCAGGGCTTTTGCGCCGTCTGCCAGCAACTCGATGATGCTCAGGCAACGTTCAGCGGGAACATGTGACATGAAATACTTTCTCGCCTTCTTGCTTCAGAAAATTCGTCGGCTGCAGCCCCGTGGCGCGGCAAATCAGACTCAGGCAGGAAACAGGAACGCCAGCAGTTGATCAATCTGGCCCGCATGCATATCGCGGCCATCCACCCACTGGCAGCCGCGGGCTTGCGCCAGGCGGACCAGCTCGGTTCCGGCTGCCGTCATGTTCACTTCGCCGACCAGCACCTCACTTGACAGCGACCCCAGCTCGCCGGGCAAGCCGGCACCGCCGCCAAGACCCACCGTGGAGGCGTTGATCACGAAGTCGTAGGGCGCATCGTTTTCGCCCTTGGGCGCGATATCGAAACCCGGCAGGGTCCGGCCGATGGCGGCACATACATCAGCGACTCGCTTGAGATGCGGATCGCTGAGCCTGATCGATTGCACACCCGCCAGCGCGAGCGCATGCGCAATGGCGCCGCCCGCACCGCCAGCGCCGAACATATGCACCCGCCTGCCTGAAAGCGCATAACCCTTCTTGCGAACGCCGGCAACGAAGCCAGCCCCGTCAAACAAATCGCCGTGCCATTCGCCGTCGCTGCCCTTCTTGAGAGCGTTGACCGCCCCCACACAGGCGGCCGCTGGCCCCAGGGTGTCAGCCATGCGCAGCAGATGCGTCTTGTAGGGCGCGGTGACAATCAGGGCATCAAGATTGGCGATGCCATCCAGGCCGGCGACGACGGCGTCTATGCTGTCCCAGAAGACATGCAGGGGAATCATCACAACATTGAGCCCGCGCTCGGCAAACAGCTGCGAGTAAACAGCCGGCGACTTCACCTGAACGATCGGGTCGCCGATGATCCCGATCAGGCGGGTGGCCCCGTTGATCTGGATGGGCGTGGACATCAGTGGCCCGCCCGCGCCGCGTACCATTGCGCCAGGCGCTCGGTACGGTAACGCTGTGGCTGGGCCAGCAAGTCCTTCTTCAGGCCCATGCCTTGCGGATCGAAAATGCGGTGGTCCATTTCGCGCAGGTTCTCTGAAATATGCGGCGCGAAGTCCATGTTGGCGACGATATCTTTCTGAACATCGACGCCGGGCGCCACCTCAACCAGCGTCAGACCGTGCTCGCCAGCCATGAAGACCGCGCGCTCGGTCACGTACAAGACCTTGTGGCCGCGTGCACGCGCCAGATCGGCGTTGTAGCAAATCTGCTCGACCTTGTTTACGAACTTGCGGTGCTTGCCCTCGGAGCGAATCTGGATCAGGCCTTTCTTCCAGTGAATGTCGAGCTCTCCCGCCGTGAGGGTGCCGCTGAAGATCACGTATTTGGCGTTCTGGCTGATGTTGATGAAGCCGCCCACGCCGACGATCTTGCTGCCAAAGCGGCTGACGTTGACATGGCCTCTGGCGTCCACCTCGGCAAAAGACAAGAAGGCCAGGTCAAGGCCGCCGCCGTCGTAAAAGTCAAACTGCGCCGGCTGATCGATCATGGCGGCAAAGTTTTGCGCGCCACCCGAATCCTTGCCGGTGATCGGGGCACCGCCAATAAGCCCTTGTTCGTTGGTCAGCACCACCGCATCGAGCACGCCTTCTTCCGCGGCCACCGTCGACAAGCCGGTGGAAATACCGGCGCCCAGGTTGCAGATCGCGCCCGGAAAGAGCTCGAGCGCAGCCCGCCGAACGATCGCTTTGCGAGGGCCAAAAGGCAGGGACTTGATCTGCGAGAGCGGCACACGAAGCTCGCCCGAGTAGCTCGGGTCGTAGTGCGTCTGGTAGGTCTGGCGCTGATCAGGGTCGACCACCACAAAGTCGACCAGGATGCCGGGAATCTTCACGTGCTTGGCCGGCAGCGTGGCGCGCGTGGCCATGCGCTTGACCTGCACCACCACCACGCCGCCTGCGCGCCGCGTGGCCTGCGCCATGGCCAGCATTTCTCCGAACACGGCTTCTTCTTCCATGGACACGTTGCCGTCTTCGTCAGCGGTCGTGCCGCGCAAGAAGGCCACATTCAGCGGAATCGGCTTGAAGTGCAGCCATTCCTCGCCGTCCAGCGTGACCACATCCACGAAGGCCGCTGGCGTGCAGGGGCTCTGCCGCGCACCTTGCTGGCGCGGGTCTACAAAGGTGTGCAAGCCGGTCTTCGTAAGCAGACCCGGGCGGCCGCCCGCCATGTCCCGCATCAGCTGCGAAAGCACGCCCTGCGGCAAGGTGTAAGCCTCGATCTTGTTGTCGGCGGCAAGCTTCATGATGGTCGGGGAATCGACAAAGGCGCTGGTGATGGAGCGCTTGAGCAGACCCTCGCGGCCAAGGTGGCTGGCCCCCAGCGTGGCCTTGTCGCCGACACCCACCACACTCACGGCCGTGATGTCGCGCGGCTGCCCTGTTTCCAGAAAACGCTGACCCAGCGCAGCCACCAGCTTTTCAGGCACCGAATGGCCGCCGCCTGAGCCGCTGATGAGCACCGAGTCGCCATTGCTGACAAGCATCGCCGCGTCGTGAGCTGAAATGTTTTGCACTTGATGCATCCCCTGATAAAGAAACCAAACTCCGACAAACAGGAACCACGCGAACCATGCGAGCTGCCCGATCAGGCCGCACAATCAGGCACCTTCAGGACCAGGCCTGCACCACTTGTTGCTGAACACCCAGGCCCTGGACACCCAGCCGCATCCGGTCGCCCGCGCGCAAATAGCGTTCAGGCTTCATGCCAAGGCCCACGCCCTGCGGCGTGCCGGTGGTGATCACGTCGCCGGCCTGCAGTTCCACGTACTGCGAGAGATCGGCGATGATTTTGCGGATCGGGAAGATCATGTCGCTGGTGTTCGAGTCCTGCAGCATCTGGCCATTGAGTTCCAGCCAGAGCCGCAGATTTTGCACATCGGGCACTTCGTCGGGGGTGACCAGCCAGGGGCCGAGCGGGCCAAAGCTGGGGAACATCTTGCCCTTGACCCACTGGCCGCTGCGCTCAAGCTGGAACTCGCGCTCGGAAATGTCGTTGCAGATGCAGTAGCCCGCCACGTAATCGAGCGCTTCGTGTTCGCTGACCCGAAAAGCGCTGCGACCCATGACGAAAGCCAGTTCAACCTCCCAGTCGGTCTTGGTCGATCCGGGCGGCAGCCGCACCGGATCATCCGGGCCCGAGACACAGGACGGCGCCTTGTTGAAGATGATCGGGTCCAGCGGAATGGCCGCATGGGTCTCGATGGCGTGCTGCACGTAATTCAGGCCGATGGCGATGAAGTTGCCCGGCTGCGCCACGCAGGGGCCCAGGCGCACGCCAGGCGCCGCCGCCGGGCAGGCGGCCAGATCCACACGCGCGAGTTCGGCGAGCCCGCCGGCCTCGAAAAAGGCCCGGTCATAGTCACGAGCCAATGCGCTCAGATCGCGAACCACGCCTTGCGCATCGACAGCGCCCGGGCGCTCTCGGCCTTTTTCACCAAACCGAACCAGTTTCATAGTGCTCTTTCAGGGGCCTTGTTTATTGACTTAGACAAATTTCAAGCGCGTAGGCACGAAAGTCCGACCGGGCTCGCGCGCCCGCCGCTTCCCAGTCCACCGCCTTGACAAACTCAATCGCACGCTCGGCCGCCGCCTGGTGACTGGTCTCGACCATCACGACCCAGGAGGGAATGTCGAACTCGCGGGTCTTGGACTCGGCGGTATCGATGCGGCTGGCGCCGCCGTCGGCGCCATAGAGCTTGCAGGCCAGCACGCCCGGCTGCGCCAGCAAGGCCGGCAGAACGCGGGCGGCAATGGCGGTCATGGCGCTGTCATTGCCGCCCTGCACGGCGTCAAAGCGCACCGCCACGACAAAGCCGCCCGTGGACTGACCAATGCCGTAGCGCAGGTCGCAAACCGAACGCGCCGTGTTTTCAAAAAACTTAAGAGTCTGAGTGGTCGCTGGCGTCGGGCTGTTCAGGCGCTCCAGGTAAGCCGGCGAGACCAGCGTGTCCAGGCTGGCAGTTTCGTAGATGGTGAACCACTCCGGCGAAGCGCCGGCGGCGGCGTAGCGGCGACCGCGAACAAAACCCGGCAGTCCCAGCCGCTCGGGCATGTGTTCCTTGTCATGCCACTGGTAAAACAGGTCCCGGCCCGGGGCTTGCACATCGTTCCATATCAGGACCGCGGCGCCGGCAGCGTCAGGGCTGGCGGGCCCTGCACCGGGAGGCAATTGGCTTGCTTGCATCTCTCGTGAATCCTCATCGTCCGGTAAACACAGTCGGTGACTTCTCGAAGAAGGCACGCGCCCCGCTGGTCAGGTCATCACTGTGAAAAATCTTTTCCTGCAAATCATTGGCCAGCCCGAGCGCGGCAGCCAGCGGCTGGTCCAGGGCGGCATAAATCAGTTCTTTGGCATAGCGGTTGGACAGCGGTCCCCGGCTGGCGATTTCTGCCGCCCATTGACGCGCCAGAGCCAAGGCACTGCCTTCCAGCGCGACTTCGTTGATGAGTCCCCAGGTCATGGCCTGCGAGGCCGTTATCAGCCGCCCGGTGAACAGCAGTTGCGCTGCACGCGAGGGGCCGATGAGCCGCGCCATGCGCACCGCGCCACTGCCGCCCAGGCCGCCAATACGGCATTCGGTCAGCCCCATGCGGGCATCGGGTGCAGCCACGCGCAAGTCGCAGGCCAGTGCCAGTTCGAGTCCGCCGCCCAGGGCGTGGCCGTCCAGCGCGGCAATGGTCGGCAGCCGCAGCTGCGAGAGTTTTCGGGTGACGAATTCCTCAAAGAGAATTTTCTCGTCGGCCGCGTTGGCCTTGACCGCCGCAAACTCGTTCATGTCGCTGCCAGCGCAAAAAACCCTTCCGGCGCCTTGGTGCATCAGCACGCAGCGGGCCTGCGGGTCGCGCTGAATCTCGTCAAGCACCGCATTGAGCTGGACCAAAAAGGCCTTGGTCACCAGGTTGAGCGGCGGGTTGGCCAGGGCAATCTCCCAGACGCCACCCGAGGCGACAGCCGTGATCAGCTGCTCGGGCCCCGGATCAATCGGCAGCGTGGAGGCTTGAGCGGTCATACAGGTAACTCCGGGCAAGAAGGCAAGAAGACCTCAGGCGGCGGCCTTTGGAATCTGGGCGCCGTGCAAGATGCCCAGGCGCTCGAAGTGCCCGTAGATCCTGTCGACATAAGCGGCAAACTGCGGCGCGTCACCCAGCACGATGGGTCTCGGGCGCGGCAGATCGACACGGATTTCCTCGACCACGCGGCCAGGGCTGGGGCCCATGACCAGAATCCGGTCAGACAGCCCCACCGCTTCCTCGACGCTGTGCGTGATGAACAGCACGGTCGGGCGCCGACGCAGCCACAAGGCCTCCAGGTCCATGCGCACCTGCAGCCGGGTCAGCGCGTCCAGCGCGCCAAAGGGCTCGTCCATCAGGATCACCGACGGGTCATGGACCAGAGTCCGGATCAGCGAGACGCGCTGGCGCATGCCGCCAGACAGCTGTCTCGGGTATTTGTTCATGGCGTGCTCGAGCTTGAGCTGCGCAAACAGCTTGCGCGCGCGCGCTTCGATATCAGCTTTGGGCAGGCCGCGAATGTCGGCATGCAGGGTCACGTTGTCCAGCGCGGTGCGAAAGTCCAGCAGCAGGTGGTCCTGAAAGGCGATGCCGACATCGGTCAGCGGCTGGTGCACTTCCTTGCCGCCCACGGCGATCACGCCCGAGCTGCGCTCGAGCAGGCCGGCCACCATCAGCATCAGCGTGCTCTTACCGCAGCCCGATGCGCCCACCACCGACACGAACTCGCCAGGCTCGATGCTGATGTTGATTTCTTCGAGCGCCTTGAAGGCCGAACTCGTCTGCCAGCCGAAGACTTTGCTCACGCCGCGGATTTCAATGCCGGCGCCAGCGGTTGGCGCGGTCTCGGCCTGTGATTGCGCCTGGGTCATGGCAACTTCACTTCGCGGCTTGGCTGGCAGCAACTGCGGCCAGGGGAACTTTGGACAGCAGCAAGGCCTTGATGCCGGACTGAACGACCTCGCCGAGCTGGTTGATCACATGGACATCAAAGCTGGCAATGGCTTGCGTGGGCCGCGAGCGGCTGTCGCGAATCTCGCGGATCACGTAGCGCACAAACATGGTGTCGCCAATGAAAAGAGGCGCGATGAACTTCCAGTCGCTGATGCCCAGAAAGGCAATCGCGGTCTCCCGAAACTCGCCGGTGCGCGCCCACATGAGGCCATGGGCATAAGCCAGCCCCAGCATGCCATGGGCAACGCGCCGGCCAAACTGGCTTTCTTGCGCGTAAACGTCGCTCGTGTGCAACTCGGAAAAGTCGCCGGTCAGACCGGCAAAACTCATCAAGTCGGCATCGGTGATGGTCCGGCCCGGGCTCAGGAACTCCATGCCCACGCTGAGGTCAGCGTACTGGTAGCCCATTTTTCGAACTGCTGTCATCACCGATCCTCTACTTGCAGAACTTGCAGAAATTGCAGAAATTGCAAAACTTTAAAAACCCGCAAAAAAACCAGACTGCGCTATGCCTTATTTGCAGGCGCGCATGGACTGCGGCGCTGGCAAAAACTCATGCGTGTAGTAGGCCTTCGGGTCCTGACCGGCGGGCAACAGCTTGACTTCGGCCAGCAGGTCCTGGGAACGGGCCCACAAGGCGTCTTCAGCCTTGCCGATGAACTTCGCGCCGCCGCTGCAAAACAGCGGGCCAATGGCGGCGAGCTCGGAGGCTGCCAGTTTGTCGTTCACGTTGGGGAACACGGTTTTCAGCGCTCTGACAGCGCGCTCGGGGTTGTCGATGGCAAAGACCCAGCCTTTCAGACTGGCTTCGACAAAGCGCTTGACCAGGTCCTTGTTGGCAGCGAGGTAGGCGTTGCTGGCAAAGATCGAGGTGCTGACGGTTGGCACGCCGTAGTCGGCAAAGCGGTACACGTCGAGCGTAGCCCCCTGCGCTTCGAGCTGGATCTGGTAGGCGTCGATGGAGCCCAGAATAGCGTCAACCTGGCCTTGCAGCAGCGAAGCGACCATGGAGGTCGGCGGCATGTTGATCAGATTGACTTCGGTTTCCTTCAGGCCGTTGGCCTTGAGAAACAAGGGAAGCATGGTGGTTTGCGAGGAACCGGCGGGCACGCCGACTTTCTTGCCGATCAGGTCTTTGGGCGACTTGATGTTCATTTTCTTGAGTGCCAGCACCGCGTTCGGATTGGACTGGTAAACCGTCGAGATCACCTTCATGGGCGCGCCCTTGGCGACCAGCTGGCTGATGGCCACGGCGTCGGCATAAGCGATATCGGAACGGCCGTTGGCGACCAGCTGGGCCGTATTGCCCGACCCGTTGCCCTCGACCAGCTTGACATCCAGCCCGACCGCTTTGTAAAAACCCTCGGCCACGGCGGCGGCAAAGCCGGCGTTGGCGCCACCGGCCGTCCAGTTCAACTGAAACGTCAGCGGCGTCTGCGCATGAGCCGACAGCGCTGCGGCAGACACCGCCACGCTGGCGATCATCTGCAGCGCGAACCTCTTGGAAAATTTCATCATTTCTGTCTCCTAAATTAGTGAATTGACACACCCATTGAGCAGTAACAAGCGAAGCTGCTGAGTCGCTACTGCTTACTCTCCCTCTGCCACGGGGTGAGAGCCCACTCAGCAAATTCAACGATGTAGTTGATCGCGATGCCGATCACCGTCAGAACCACAAGGACGGCAAAGGTCAGTTCCATGTCCATCGTGCCGGTGCCCTTGAGCAGCACATAACCAAGCCCCTGGTTGGCGCCTACAAACTCGGCCACGATGGCCGCGGTCGACGCGATGGTGGCCGAGGTTTTGACGCCTGAAAAAATCACTGGCAGCGCCGCCGGTATGCGCAGGTAGCGAAAGGTCTGCCACCAGCTCGCCCCCATGGAGCGCGTCAGGTAGAGCAGCCGCGTGTCCAAAATCTGAAAGCCGCTGATGCTGGCCAGCAACAAGGGGAAAAAGGTCATCAGGAGGGTCAGCAAGACCTTCGATTCCATGCCAAAACCAAGCCACACCAGGAACAAAGGCGCAATTGCTATCTTGGGAACCAGTTGCATGAACATCAGCGGCGGGTAAAGCACCTGTTTGGCCAGTGGCGACAAGGCGATCACCAGGCCCAGGGGAATAGCCGTCGCCAGCGTCAACCCGAAGCCGAGCACGATTTCGGTCAAAGTCACCAGCGAGTTGGTCCAGAGCTGTTGCCAGTCGCTGATCAGCCGCTCGAATACGGCGCCGGGCGCCGGCAGCAGGTATTTGGGAATCTTGAACAAGGGAATGGCTGCGGCCCAGGCGCCGACGATCGCCACAAAGGTCAGCGCTGGCAGAGCATTCCAGGCGATCGAACGGAACACCCGCACCAGACGTCCGCCGGGCGCGGCGCCCTGGGAAGATTTGTCGAGCAGCGTCTTCATGAGCTGCACATCCCCTGCACGGGTTCCGCCTGCATGTGTTGCGTCGCGTGAATCATGGGAAAGCCACTTTGAAATCGGATTCGGTTGAGAGGAAAACCATCGGCATCAGGCCCTGCTTTGATTCGCCTGGAACAGCGAAGTCAAACGGCATTTCATGTTGGAATGGTAATCCACCTCAAGAGCGTGAGGCCGGGGGTTTTCCCGGCCACGAGCAACTGGAGCGCAAAATCAGCCTTGTGCAAGCCTGCGCGATGCATCGCCTTGCAAGCGATGCCGCGCCGAAGTAGAACTGACTTTAAAAACCCGGGCAGGAAAGCATTTTCGAAGCCATGGACGAGGGCATGGACACAGACAGACCAACGCCCCGGCGCCTGAAACCCGCCACCCGCTGATCGACAAGGCAAACATGATTCATCGCATTCTCAGAGGCTGGCTTTTTCTTCTCGCGCTCGCGGCCTGCACTGCTGGCATGGGCCAGACACGTATCGACCTGCAAGGCCACCGGGGCGCTCGCTGGCTGCTGCCCGAGAACACCCTGGTCGGGTTCCAGAAGGCGCTGGACCTCGGCGTGACAACACTCGAGCTTGACGTGGTGATGACGCAAGACGATGTACTCGTCATCAGCCACGACCAAGCCCTGAACCCAGCCATCACGCGCAATGCCCAGGGTCACTTTCTGGCCACGACAGGGCCCAACATCAACAGCCTGAGCTATGCGGAGCTTCAGGCTTATGACGTCGGACGGATCGATCCGGCGTCGAATTACGGGCGCATTTTCAGGGAACAGCAGCCGGCTGACGGGCAGAAGATGCCGCGCCTGGCGGACTTGTTCGAACTGGTCAGGCGTACCGGCAATGACAAGATCAGGTTCGCCATCGAAACCAAGGTGTCGCCGCTGAAGCCGGACGCAAGCCCTGCGCCCGAACGCCTGGCCGGGGCGCTGGTCAAAGAGATTCAGGCCCACGGCCTGATCGACCGGGTGCAGATCCTGTCATTTGACTGGCGCAGCCTGCAATACGTGCAAAAGCTGGGCCTGGGCATTCCCACGGTCTACATCACGGCCCAGTTGCCGGAACTCGACAACCTCTTGCGCAACAGTGCCACCGGCTCGCCCTGGACGGCCGGTTTTGACTACGCGCAATACCGGTCCGTTCCCAAAATGATCAAAGCTGCGGGCGGTAGTCACTGGTCTTCGTTCTGGCGCGAGCTGGACGCCGACAAAGTCAGGCAAGCCCAGCAGCTTGGCCTGCAGGTGCTGGCCTGGACGGTGAACGACAAGCGGGTGATGAACCAGATGCTGGACATGGGCGTCAACGGCCTCGTCACCGACAGGCCGGACCTGGCAATTGAAGTGCTCACGCAGCGGAAAATCGCATGGAGCGCAGGACCGTGAAAAGCCCCGGATCCCATCGCCAGAACGCAGGGATCAGGACTACAGGCAGGCCAGAAAAATACCCGCAGCGCCCGGCGCGATGCCCGCGCAAACTCAAAATAGAAGTTTGGGAAGTTGGCGCGATGCACTGAACTTGGACGCCGGCGGCTTGGCGCGCAGGAAGCCTTGAAAGCTCTCCCAAAGCGCCTTGACGGCTCTTTCGACACTGACTCGACAAGGCTCACCCGGCGCTTGCGAGCGATTGTCAAATCACTGAAGCCGCCGAGTCCGCGACATCGGCTGTCGGGATCAAATTTTTCCGAAATGGGCCCGGGCCGGCTCCAGCCTGAGCACCCAAGCGCTCAGCCACCGCCCTCACCCACATCACTCAACCAGATCACTCACCCACATCCCTCACCAACTTTGCCCCGCTCATCAACCCAACACCCCATCGCCGCCCATGCATGACACTCAAGGCCCCAACGACCGCGACAAACCGCCAGCCGACTCTGGTGCTCTGGCACGCATCTCGGCCAAGGGCTTGAGGCGCCGGGGCGACGTGCGCAGTTTTTTTGAGCGCATCTCGCACCCTCATTCAGCCGCCGAAGCTGCCGCGGCCATGGACCGCCACATGCGCGTGACGATGGCCTCGTGGACGGGCGGTTTGTCGCCCTTGTCGCTGGGGCTGGCGGTGGCCGACTGGATCGGGCACCTGACAGCCTCGCCGGGCACGCTCTCGCGCCTGACGACCGAGGCCGGTCTGGCTTGGTCACAGGCGCTGCGTCATGCCGTCACCTGCACGAAGGGCTCCCGCGACGACAGGCGATACGCCGATGAGTCCTGGGCGGCCTGGCCTTTTTGCGCCTACGCGAGTACGCACCGCACGGCCGAGACCTGGTGGCAAGAAGCGACCGTTCTGCGCGGCATGGAGCATCACCATGAAGACCTCATGCGCCTGCTGTCGCGCCAGTGGCTGGACATGCTGGCGCCTTCGAACTGGTTCTGGACCAACCCGCAGGTGCTCAAGACCACCTGGAACACACAGGGCGCCAACCTGCTGCGCGGCGCGGGACATGCCTTTGATGACTGGCGCCAGAGCCAGGGTCTTTCCAGGCTGCAAGAAGACCAGCCGCTTTACCGGCCGGGCGTGGAAGTGGCCTGCACGTCGGGCGATGTGGTTTACCGCAACCATCTGGTCGAGTTGATCCAGTACGCGCCAAGCACGGCGAAGGTGCAACGCGAGCCGCTGTTCATCGTGCCCTCGTGGATCATGAAGTACTACATCCTGGATTTGTCGCCGCACAACTCCATGGTGCGTTATCTGGTGAGCCAGGGTCATACGGTGTTCATGCTGTCCTGGCGCAATCCGGATGAGTCGGACGCGCTGCTCGATATGCAGGACTACCTGCGGCTGGGCATTCTGGAGCCGCTGGCCGTCATTACCGAGCGCACCGGCGGCGTGCCGATCCACACCACAGGCTACTGCCTGGGCGGCACCTTGCTGGCGATGGCAGCGGCCACGCTGGCCCGCCCGCAGGAAGCGCAGAACGCGCCCATTGCACCACTGGCTTCGATGAGCCTGCTGGCCGCCCAGCTGGATTTCCGGGATGCCGGAGAGATGGGCGTGCTGCTTGACGAGGCGCAAGTCGCGTTGCTCGAAGACATCATGGCCGAGCGCGGCTACCTGACGGGCCAGCAGATGGCCGGGTCCTTCCAGTTTTTGCGCGCGCGTGACCTGATCTGGTC
>CAJAOB010000019.1 GCA_903941205.1 uncultured Burkholderiales bacterium
AAAGACATCGGCGGCATCCAGGACATGGCTGCGCTGCCAGACGCGATCTTCGTGATCGACGTCGGCTTTCACAAGATCGCTGTCGCTGAAGCCCAAAAGCTGGGTATTCCCCTGATCGGTGTTGTTGATACCAACCACTCCCCTATCGGTATTGACTACGTGATTCCCGGCAATGACGACTCTTCGAAGGCAGTTGAGTTGTACGCCCGTGTCATTGCCGATGCGATCATTGAAGGCCGCGCCAACGCTGGCAACGAGGTGGTTCGCGCAGTGGCTGCCGAAAGTGCTGACGAATTCGTCGAAGTGCAAAACGCGGCTTGATGACTGCGGGCCCTGTGCCACTCGAAAAAGGGGCTCGGGTAGCCCCTTTTTCACAAGCAAATTTTGCGAGTCCGCGACGGCTTGCATCGCTGAAATCAAATTACTGACTCATACGGAGAATTCAAAATGGCAATTACTGCAAGCATGGTCGCTGAACTGCGCGCCAAGACCGACGCCCCCATGATGGAGTGCAAGAAAGCACTGACCGAAGCCGATGGCAACATGGAAAAAGCCGAAGAGATCCTGCGCGTCAAGCTGGGTAACAAGGCCGGCAAGGCTGCTTCGCGCGTGACCGCCGAAGGCGTGGTCGCCGTTCACATGGAAGGCGGCATTGGCGCTCTGGTTGAAGTCAACTGCGAAACCGACTTCGTGACCAAGAACGACAGTTTCCTGGGCCTCGTCAAAGCGGTCGCTGAAGGTATCGTCAAGCATAAACCGGCTGACGTGGTCGCCATCGGCGCGATGCCTTTTTCGATGGATGGCTTTGGCCCGACCATTGAAGACGTCCGCAAAGGACTGATCGGCAAGATCGGCGAAAACATGAGCGTTCGCCGCTTCAAACGTTTCGATGCGGGCACCAAGCTGGCGTCCTACGTCCACGGCACGCGCATTGGTGTAGTGGTCGAGTACGAGGGTGACGAAACTGCCGCCAAAGACGTTGCCATGCACGTAGCCGCCATGAAACCCGTCGCTCTGTCCAGCGCCGATGTACCTGCAGAACTGGTCGCCAGGGAGCGCTCGGTCGCTTCGGCCAAAGCGGCTGAAGACGCAGCCAAGGCCCAGGCCGAAGGCAAGCCCGTGCAATCTGCAGAAATCGTCGCAAAACGCATTGACGGTGGCGTGCAGAAGTACCTCAAGGAAGTCAGTCTCTTCAACCAGACCTTCGTCAAGAACGATAAGCAAACCGTTGAGCAAATGCTCAAGGAAAAAGCCACCACGGTGAAAGGTTTCACCCTCTATGTCGTAGGCGAAGGCATCGAGAAGAAGGTTGACGACTTCGCAGCCGAAGTAGCTGCCCAGATCGCCGCAGCCAAGGCTGCGTGATCATTTTGAAGTCAGGCGCCGCTAAACTCCATCCAAGCATCACTCTCAAAAACATCCATGGCAGCTTACAAACGGATCTTGCTCAAACTCTCCGGTGAAGCTTTGATGGGTGATGATGCTTTTGGCATCAACCGGGCGACGATCGTGCGAATGGTCGAGGAAATTGCTGAGGTGACGCGCCTGGGCGTCGAGGTCGCGGTTGTGATTGGCGGCGGCAATATCTTCCGCGGTGTTGCGGGCGGCTCTGTGGGCATGGACCGCGCGACTGCGGATTACATGGGCATGCTGGCGACCGTCATGAATGCGCTGGCGCTTGGCGACACCATGGACAAGGCCGGCTTGACGCCGCGCGTGATGTCGGCGATTGCCATTGAGCGCGTGGTCGAGCCCTATGTGCGACCGAAGGCGCTTCAATACCTGGAGGAGGGTAAGGTGGTTATCTTCGCGGCCGGCACCGGGAATCCGTTTTTCACCACCGACACGGCCGCCGCGTTGCGCGGCGCTGAAATCGGCGCCGAGATCGTGCTCAAGGCCACGAAGGTAGACGGTGTTTACAGTGCCGATCCTCGCAAGGACTCGAACGCCACCCGCTATAACACCATCACCTTCGATGATGCGATGAGCCAGCATCTCGAAGTCATGGATGCAACAGCGTTTGCTTTGTGCCGGGACCAGAAGCTGCCGGTGAAGGTTTTCAGCATTTTTAAAAATGGAGCGCTCAAGCGCGTGGTGTTGGGTGAGGACGAAGGTACGCTGGTTCACATCTGACGCGGCTGCACAGCGCAGGAGCGCTGCTCCTCCGTCAATTTGATTTTCGTTTTATCTGGAGACTCATTCATGAGCATCGCTGAGACCAAAAAGAATGCGGAATCGAAAATGCAGCAATCGCTTGAATCTTTCAAGCACGCGCTCACCAAGATCCGCACCGGCCGGGCCAATCCGGGCCTGCTTGACACGGTTCAGGTCGATTACTACGGCTCCATGGTGCCAATCAGCCAGGTGGCCAATGTGTCGCTGCTCGACGCTCGCACCATCAGCGTCGCGCCTTGGGAAAAAGGCATGGGCGCCAAGATAGAAAAAGCTATTCGTGACTCTGATCTCGGGCTCAATCCTGCTTCTCAGGGCGACCTGATCCGCGTGCCCATGCCCGCCATGACGGAGGAGCGGCGTAAGGAACTTACGAAGGTCGTGAAGGGCGAAGGCGAGCATGCAAAGGTTGCCATTCGTAATCTGCGCCGCGACGCCAATGAAGGCGTGAAGAAGCTGGTCAAGGACAAGCTCGTATCCGAAGATGACGAGCGCCGGGCGCAAGAAGACATACAGAAGTTCACAGACCGTTTCATTGCTGACGTCGACAAACTCGTCGCGGGCAAGGAACAAGACATCATGGCGGTGTGAAGCGCTGCGCACCGGCCTGAACTCCATGGCCCTTCCCATGCACAACAACATGCCGCACCATGTGGCCATTGTCATGGACGGCAATGGGCGGTGGGCGGCGAAGCGTTTTTTGCCACGAATTGCGGGACACAAGCAGGGCGTGGCGGCGCTCCGGCGTTGCGTCAAGGCCTGCCTCGATCGCGGCATCGGGGTGCTCACCGTGTTCGCTTTTTCTTCGGAAAACTGGAGTCGCCCGCCTGACGAGGTTTCAGGCCTGATGGAGTTGTTGGCGCGCGCGGTCGTCAGTGAAGTTCCGGAGCTTCAGGACGCTGGCGTTCAGTTGCATTTTGTCGGCGATCGTTTGCGACTTTCCGGCAACATGCAGGATGCGCTGGCCGCTGCGGAATCCAGCACTGTTTCCAACTCAGGACTGGTGCTCAATGTCTGCTTTAACTATGGCGGACGCTGGGACATCGCGCAGGCGGCGCAAAAAGTGGCTCACAGCGGTCAAGCTATGACCGAACATGCCCTTGACCGTGCGCTTGCACTCGCTCACGTGCCAGACCCGGACCTGCTTATCCGAACCGGCGGCGAGCTGCGCATCAGCAATTTTTTGCTCTGGCAGGCGGCCTACGCCGAGTTGCATTTCACGGACAAGCTCTGGCCCGAATTTGACGAACTTTCCCTTGATGAGGCGATCGCGGTGTTCCAGCAGCGTGAAAGACGCTTTGGTCAGACCCCGGACCAGATCATCGCCGCGCAGACTCGCGGCCTGACGCTACCTTCCGACGAATCCATCAAGGCTGCCTGATGCTCAAGCAGCGTGTGTTCACCGCGGTGATATTGCTTGCAATATTGCTACCCGCCTTGTTTTATCCGTCCTACGCACCCTTTTGTGCGGTCACTCTGGTCTTGATTTCAGCGGGCGGTTGGGAGTGGGGGCGGCTCAATGGCTGCACGCAGTTGGTGTCGCTGCTGTTGGGCGTGACATGCCTTTGTGCGTGTCTGCTGTCCTGGTACGCAGGTCTCCTGGCCAAGTCCTTGCCATGGCTTTGGCTTTTTGCCGGTTCGGCCTGGGTGCTCGGTGGCAGTTGGCTGCTGCGTGGCGGGGTCAGCGGGTGGTCAAAAATTGCTCGGCGGCTGCGGCTTGTTGTCGGTGTTTCGGCGTTCTGTCTGGCATGGCTCGCCGTGGCCCAGGCGCGAGTTATAGGCGTGAACTTCCTCCTGTCCGTCATGGTGCTGGTTTGGGTGGCGGATATTGGCGCTTACTTCTCCGGCAAGGCTTTTGGCACGCGACTCATCAAGAACAAACTCGCGCCGTCCATCAGCCCAGGCAAGAGCTGGGAGGGCGTGTGGGGCGGTATGGCTTGCGTCTTGCTTTTGGCGACGGGCTGGATTTTTCTGGACCGCAGTGGCAGCACGCAAATTGCGAGCCTTTATTCCGCGCTGCTTGACCGTCACGGTTGGGGCGTGATGCTGCTTTGCGTGATGTGTCTGGTGGCTATGAGCGTGGTTGGCGATCTGGTGGAGTCGCTGGTCAAGCGCAGCGCAGGGGTCAAGGATTCAAGTGGCTTGTTGCCGGGCCACGGCGGTGTGCTTGACCGGGTCGATGCGCTCCTGCCGACTTTGCCGCTGGCGATGATGATGGCCAGCCTCTGAAACGCTCGTGACAAACTTCTAACCTACGTTAAACGCAATGACTTTGAAGCCTCGACCAGCTTTTTCGACGATGGGAAGTACTTCATGAAGCAGCGGGTCACAGTACTGGGCTCTACCGGCTCAATCGGCGTCAATACGCTGGACGTCTTGTCCATGCATCCCGAGCGTTTTGAGGTTTTTGCCCTCAGCGCAGCGACGCAGGTGGATTTGATGCTGGCGCAATGCGCGCGCTTCAAGCCGACTTTTGCCGTGATGGCCAGCGTGCGGCACGGCGAGTTGCTGGCCGACAAGATGCGGGCCAACAATCTGACTACCGAGGTCCTGTCGGGCTCGCAGGCGCTGGAGATGATTGCGTCCCATGAAGTGGTCGATGCGGTCATGGCCGCGATTGTTGGCGCCGCCGGCCTGCCTCCCTGCATGGCGGCCGCAAGGGCCGGTAAGCGTCTGCTGCTGGCGAACAAGGAGGCGCTGGTGGTGGGCGGCGCTGTCTTCATGCAGGCCGTGCGTCAAGGCGGCGCGCAGTTGCTGCCAATCGACAGCGAGCACTCGGCTATTTTCCAGTCCTTGCCGGAAGACCCCGCCACCTGGTCGGATCGCGTTGAGAAAATTGTCCTGACGGCTTCCGGCGGACCGTTTCGCCAGAGCGATCCGGCCACGCTCAAGCACGTAACGCCAGACCAGGCGTGTGCCCATCCGAACTGGGTCATGGGTCGCAAGATTTCAGTCGACTCTGCCACCATGATGAACAAGGCGCTTGAAGTCATCGAGGCACGTTATTTATTTGGCGTTTTACCGCAGCAGATCGAGGTGGTGATTCATCCGCAAAGCATCATTCACTCGCTGGTCCAGTACCGCGACACCTCGGTGGTGGCGCAGCTCGGAACGCCCGACATGCGTGTGCCAATTGCCTACGGCCTGGCCTGGCCGGAGCGCATCGCTTCGGGCGCGCGGGCACTTGATTTTCGCGCTCTGGCGACCATGACTTTTGATGCGCCTGACCCAAGCCGTTTCCCCGGCCTTCAACTGGCCTGGGAGGTGCTTGACGCTGCTGCTGGAAGCACGGCTGTTCTCAATGCTGCCAATGAAGTCGGCGTAGCGGCTTTTCTGGCGGGGCAAATCCGTTTTGACCAGATTCATCAGGTCAACCGGGAGACGCTCGATGGTATTTGCGTCGCCGAGTCCAAGGGCATTGACGAGTTGCTTGCGCTGGATCAGCAGACCCGCAGCGCCGCCCGCGCCATCGTCAAACGTCTCGGAGTCTGACCATGCTCACGCTCCTGGCTTTCCTGGTTGCGCTCGGTGTGCTGATCGTGGTGCACGAGTATGGGCACTACCGGGTTGCCGTGGCTTGCGGGGTCAAGGTGTTGAAATTTTCAATCGGCTTTGGCAAGCCAATTTTTACTTGGCGACGCCCTGGGAGTCCGACCGAGTTTTCGATCAGCCTGCTGCCGCTGGGTGGCTACGTCAAGATGCTCGACGAACGCGAAGGGCCGGTCGATGCCGCGGAGCAGCATCTGGCCTTCAACCGGCAACCCTTGCGGGCGCGAGCCGCGGTGGTGGCGGCCGGTCCGGCGGCCAACTTCCTGCTGGCTGTGCTTTTGTATGCCGTGCTCAATTGGGTGGGCTTGCAGGAGCCGAAGGCGGTGCTTGCCAGCCCGGTCCCGGATTCGGTGGCGGCGCGCGCCGGCCTGGTCGGTGGCGAGTGGGTGGCGCAAGCTGCATTCAACGGCGAAGAACCAGAGGATGTCCGTTCCTTCGACGACCTGCGCTGGCGCCTGGCTCAGGGCGCGCTCAATGGCCGCGACTTGCGCTTGCTGGTTCCGGATTCCCGCCGGGATCGCAAGGCAGGGGAGACGGCGGCCCCGGACGATGCGCCTTCTGGCGCGGTGCGTGAATATGTTTTGGCGCTGAGCCAGATTGAGGCGACCGAGGTCGATGCCGGCTTGTTTCGTCGCATTGGTTTGACCGGGCCCCTGACCCGGCCGGTGATTGGTCAGGTCATGGAGGCAGGCGCTGCCGCCAAAGCAGGCTTGCGGGCGGGTGACCTGGTCTTGCGCGTGGGCGAGCGCGCTGTCGTGGATGCGCAGCAATTGCGCGAACTGATCCGCGGATCATCGGCATCACCGATGCGCGCTGTCGCCCAGGTCTGGCAGGTCGATCGTTCCGGGCAGATTGTCACGCTGACGGTGGAGCCCCAGATTCAAGTCGGGGCGGACGGCCCTGTGGGCAAAATCGGTGCGTTCCTCGGCGCGCCGCCGGTCATGGTGACTGTCAGCTACGGCCTGCTCGACGGCTTGTCGAACGCCCTGGGCAAGACCTGGGACATGTCTGTGCTGTCGCTGAAAATGATGTGGAAGATGCTGACCGGCGAGGCTTCCCTGAAGAACCTCAGTGGCCCTTTGACGATTGCCGACTATGCCGGCAAGTCGGCGAGTCTGGGATGGAGCGCTTACCTGCTGTTCGTGGCACTTGTCAGCGTCAGCCTCGGGGTGCTCAACTTGCTTCCGATACCGGTGCTCGACGGGGGACACCTGATGTATTATCTTTGGGAGTTTGTCACTGGTCGTGGCGTCTCCGATGCGTGGATGGAAAGGCTTCATCGTGCCGGCGTTGCTGTCTTGCTCATGATGATGTCGGTCGCCCTTTTTAATGATTTTGCGCGTCTCCTTGGCTAAGCTTCTTTGATCAGGCCCCGCGCTCATCTCAGCGCTTACCGGGCTGGCCTTTATTGAAAATTCCCGGTATTTTCGAACCCCAATTTGCGCATCTGGCGACGGCGTCCCGAACAAAAAACTCCATGCTGCATCAACTCCCTAGATTCAAACTTCGTGCAATTTCCGCCTTGGCGGCCGGCCTCTTCACCTTAGGCCAGGCTTGGGCCGTTGATCCATTCACGGTCCGGGACATTCGCGTCGAAGGTTTGCAGCGTGTCGAGCCCGGAACCATCTTTGCCTCGATCCCTTTTCGCGTGGGCGAGATTTACAGTGACGACAAGGGCTCTGCTGCCATTCGTTCTCTTTTCGCCCTGGGACTCTTCAAGGATGTCCGACTCGAAGTCATCGGCGATGTGCTTGTGGTGATCGTCGAGGAGCGTCCGACGATCGCGGAAGTGGACTTTGCGGGAACCAAGGAGTTTGACAAAGAGTTCCTTAAGAAATCCTTGAAAGATGCCGGACTCTTTGAGGGTCAGCCCTTCGACAAGTCAGTGGCGGACCGGGCCGAACAGGAACTCAAGCGCCAATATGTCAATCGCAGCCTGTATGGCGCGCAGGTGATCACCACCGTGACGCCCATAGAGCGCAATCGTGTGAACCTGACTTTCAGCGTGACTGAAGGGGATGTCGCCAAGATCAAGGAGATCCGACTGGTGGGTCACAAGGCCTTCAGCGAGTCCGCATTGCGAAAACTCTTTGACCTTGATACCGGCGGCTGGCTGAGTTGGTACACCAAGTCTGACCGCTACTCGCGAGTCAAGTTGAACGCCGATATCGAGACGCTTCGCTCGCACTATCTGTCGCGGGGCTATCTCGATTTTCGAGTCGACTCAACCCAGGTGGCGATTTCCCCCGACAAGCAGGAAATCAGCATCGTCATCAACATCACGGAAGGCGAGCGCTTCGTGGTTTCAGGGGTGCGGTTGGAAGGTAATTTCCTGGGGCGGGAGGAAGAATTCAAATCTCTGATTCGTATCAAGCCTGGTGCGGCGTACAACGCCGATCAGGTCGTTGAAACGACCAAGGCCTTTAGCGAGTATTTTGGCACCTTCGGCTTTGCCTTTGCCCGCGTCGAGGCGTTACCGGAGGTGGATCGCACCACCAACAGGGTGAGTTTCGTGTTGCAGGCCGATCCCTCCCGGCGCGCTTACGTCAGGCGGATCAATATTGCGGGTAATTCGCGTACCCGGGACGAAGTGATTCGCCGCGAGTTCCGTCAGTTCGAATCCTCGTGGTACGACGGGGACAACATCCGGCGTTCCCGTGACCGGGTTGACCGGCTGGGTTTTTTCACCGATGTGAGCATTGATACCGCGGAGGTGGTGGGAGCGCCAGACCAGGTCGACCTGACCGTCGCAGTTGTTGAAAAGCCCACCGGTAACCTCAGTCTTGGCGCGGGTTATTCCAGCGGCGACAAGTTGTCCTTGATGGCGGGGATCAAGCAGGAAAACTTTTTTGGCTCAGGCAATTATTTGGGTCTTGAGCTCAATACCAGCAGTTCCAATCGGCAACTGGTGCTGACCACCACGGACCCCTACTTCACCGCCGATGGCGTGTCTCGGTCGATTGACCTTTACAGCCGAACCACCAAACCTCTCACCGGGCAGGGTGGCGATTATTCTCTCAA
>CAJAOB010000020.1 GCA_903941205.1 uncultured Burkholderiales bacterium
ACCGCCTTGAAGCCCTGTGCTTGCAGGCGCGCCAGGTCGGCGTCGTAGTCCTCGGTCCAGTAGGCCACGTGCTGCAAGCCGGTGTGGCCGGCGCGCAAAAAATCACGGTACATCGACGGCACGTCGTTGCGGCACTGAATCAGTTCGACCTGCACAAAACCCGAGTTGGCCAGCGCCACCGAGTTGTGCGGTTCGTGGCTTTCGCCGCGGTACTGGTAGTTCTTGATCGGCACCCTGGGGTTGTAGAACCAGGGCCCGACGCCCAGGGTCTGGCTCCAGTAGGTCATCGCGGCTTCGATGTCCTTGACGACGTAGCCAAGCTGGCGAATTTCTCCGAAGTGTCGGCTCATGAGATGCTTTCCGGGGTTGGTCTTGCAGTGATCAGGAAGTGATGACGCGCGGCAGCCAGGTCGACACGGCGGGCACCAGCGTGACCACCATGAGCGCCACCAGCAGCGGAATCAGGAAGGGAATGGCGCCGGCGACCACGCGGTGCAAGGGCATGCGCGCCATGATGCTGACCATGTACAGGCTCATGCCGACCGGCGGCGTCAGCAGGCCGATCATCAGGTTGAGTACGACCACGATGCCGAGCTGGATCGGGTCCACGCCAGCGGCCATCAGGGCCGGCGTGAAGATGGGCGCCAGAATCAGGATCGCTGCAATCGACTCCATGACCATGCCGACGACCAGCAAGATGCCGTTGACCAAAAGCAGCAGCACGTAGGGGTTCTTGCTGAGCGCCAGCAGGTACTCGGTGGCCTGCGTCGGGATGCGGTCGATCGTGAGAATCCAGGCAAAGAGCGCGGCCGAAGCGACGATCATCAGCACGCTGGCGGTGGACTGCACGGTTTCGCGGCCTGCGGCCACCAGGCCCCGCCAGGTGAGTTTGCGGTAGACCACCGTGCCCAGGAAAATCGCGTAGACCACGCAAACCCCGGCCACCTCGGTCGGGCCAAACAGGCCGCTGACCAGACCGCCGATCAGGATGATGGGCGCCAGCAGCGCCGGAAACGCCACCAGCAGCGTGCGGCCCAGAATCGGCCAGCTGAACACGATGGTGTCGCGCGGCAGGTTTTGCAGCCGCGCCATCACCGCAATCTGCACCATCAGCAAAGCCGCAATGAGCAGTGCCGGAATGGCGCCGGCGATCAGCAGCTTGACGGCCGAGACTTCGGCGGCGGCGGCAAAAATGATCAGTGGAATGCTGGGCGGAAAGATCGGCCCGATGGTGGCGGCGGCCATGGTGATGCCAGCGGCAAATTCGTCGCGGTAACCCTGCTCGCGCATCATTTTGATCTGGGTGCCGCCTAAGGCGCCGATGTCGGCCAGCGCGGCGCCCGAGATGCCTGAAAAAATCAGGTTGGTCAGCACCGTCACATGGCCCAGGCCACCGCGGATGCGGCCCACCAGCAGGCGGATCAGGTGAAACAGATGGTCGGTGATGCCGGCGGCGCTGAACAAGGCGGCGGCAAAAATGAACATGGGCACCGCCAGCAGCGGCACCGAGTCCAGTGCGTTGATGGTGCGCTGCGCCAGCACCGACACCGGGAAGTCGTTCCACCAGATCACCGTGGCGGCCGACACACCCATGGAAAACGCAATCGGCATGCCCATCAGCATGGTCACCATGAAGAGCACCAGGACGGTCAGGCTCATCATGCTCTGGCTCCCTGAGCGGGCAACTCGCGCAGCTTTTGCACGACCCGGGCGAGGCAGACCAGCGTCAGCAGGGCCATGCCCAGCAGCGCCGGCAGGTAGTAAAGCGTGTTGGGCATGCCCAGGGCGGCGGTCGAGAACTTGCCGGCGCGCTGGATGAAGGCCCAGCCGCCCCACAGGAACAGGCCGCAAAAGGTCAGCGTCAGCAGCTCGTTGACCAATTGCAGCAGCCGCCCCGGCAGGCCGCGCACGCGCGCCGACAGGATGTCGACCACGATGTGTTTGTTGTGCAGCAAAAGCAGCGGCGCGGCCATGTAGACCAGCGTCAGGCCGGCGTAGCGCGCCAGCTCTTCGGCCCAGGGCCAGCCGACATTGAGCAGGTTGCGCGCAATCACTTGCAACACGATCAGCAGGGTCATCGCCATCAGCATCAGGATGGACAGGTTTTCGGCGCCGGCGCACAGGCGGGCCAGCGCTTGGCCTGGCCCGGGCGTCGGGCGGGTGGCAGATGGGGTCATGGAGCGGTTGTCCGGAAGAAAAATGGAGCGCCCCGGCGGCTGCCGGGGCTGGGGGCCGGAAGGCGGGCGGCCTGCTTACTTGACGGCAGCGATTTCTTTGTAAAGGTCGCCGTACTTGGTGGCAAATTTCTCCTGCACCAGCTTGCCGACCGAGGCCTTGAAGGCATCGAGCTTCAGGCCTTCGGCCGGGCCAATGACTTTCATCTTCAGCTCACGCAGCTTGGCGACTTCTTCGGACTCCTGCTTTTGCACCATGTCGGTGGCGCGGGCACGCACCTCTTGCGCCGCCTTGGACACTGCCTCGCGCTGGGCTGCGCTCAGGCCTTGCCAGACTTTCTCGTTGATGACGATGACTTGCGCGTTCATGACGTGCGCGGTCAGCATCATGTGTGACTGCGCCTCGTAGAGTTTGCTGGACAAGACCACGTTGGACGGGTTTTCCTGGCCGTTGACGACGCCGGTGGCCAGGGCGGTCGGCACTTCAGACCAGTCCACGGGCACCGGAACGGCGCCCAGACCCTGCACCGCAGTCATGTAGATCGGAAAGGGAATCGCGCGGATCTTCTGGCCGGCCAGGTCCGAAGGCTGGTACACGGCCTTGTTGGCCGTCAGCTGGCGGGTGCCAAAGTAATAGGCGTACAAGACCCGCACGCCCGCGGCGCCGACCAGGCCATCGTTGAGCTTTTTCATCACCGGCGAGTTGACGTCGACCACCTTCATGAGGTGATCCACGTTGCGGTACAGGTAGGGCGTGTCTAGCGCGGCAAAGGGCTCGTGCAGCGAGCCGATGCCGGCGGCGGTGTTGTGCGACAAGGCGATGGTGCCGGTGGAGACGGCTTCGGCCAGCTCTTGCAGCTTGCCCAGCTGAGATGAGGGATAGACCGTGACCTTGATCTGGCCGCTGCTGTTTTTGGCAATCGCGTCGGCCAGCCACTGCGCCTGCATGCCGGCCGCGCTGGTCGGCGGGTTCATGTGGCCGTAGCGCATTTCAATGGTTTTCTGCGCCAGCGCGGGCGTCAGCGCCGCAAGGCCGATGGCTGCGGCGAGCAGCTTTGGAAACAGACGACGGGTAGTGCGGAAGTGGGGCATGTTGTCTCCTGGATGTTTGATGTAATTTGATGCGCTATCAGGGTGAAGCCCGACAATAATGGAGCGAACTTCAATAAGCAAACGAGAAAAATGATGGTTTTTGATGTATGACCCAGCCTCCCGATCCCCTTCCGCTTAACAGGGCGCGCGTGATCGACATCGCCAAAGAGGCGGGCGTGTCAACCGCCACGGTCGACCGGGCCCTGAACCGCCGGTCCGGCGTGCGCGAGGCGACGCTGCAAAAAGTGCTCAAGGTGGCTGCGCGGCTTGATTACCTGCCCGAGACCAGCACCTTCAGCGCCAGCAAGCCCGCCGCCAGCCGGCTGGTGTTCTTGCTGCCGGCCGGCACTAACCGCTTCATCCGCATGCTGGGCGATACGGTGGCTTATTCGGCCGAGCATCTGGCGCCTTACAACGTGAAATGCCGCTGCGAATTCATCGAAGGTTTCAACCCCGGCGCGCTGGCCGCCAGCTTGCAGCGCCACGGCCAGCGGGCGGATGGCATTGCCTTCATGGCGCTCGAGCATCCGCTGGTGCGCGAGGCGGTGCAGGCGCTGGCCGCCAAAGGCGTGCCCACAGTGACGGTTATCTCGGACTTGTCGGCTTCGGCGCGCGCGGCCTATGTGGGGCTGGACAACCGGGCGGCCGGCCGCACCGCCGGCTATTTGCTCGGCCGCTTTGCCGGTCAGCGTTCCGGCAAGGTCGCGATGATTGCCGGCTCCCTGAGCTACCGCGCGCACGAAGAGCGCGAAGCCGGTTTTTTGCACATCATGCAGGAGATGTTTCCGTTGATGCAGGTGGTCGGCCTGCGCGAAGGTCAGGACGACGCCGACAAGAACCACGCCCAGACCCGCGTGCTGCTGGAGCAATACCCCGACCTGATCGGCATCTACAACATTGGCGGCGCGTCTGACGGCGTGGCGCGCGCGCTGCGCGAAGCCGGGCGCGAGCACAAGGTGCAGTTTGTCGGCCACGGCCTGACGCCGGACACGCGCGCCCTGCTGATCGACGGCACCATGGACGCGGTCATCACGCAAAGCCCGCAAACCGCCATGATGAACTGCGTGCGTATCTTCGCCAACCTGCGCGACAAGCGCGAACTTCTGGCCGGCGTAGAAGCCGTGCGCAGCACGATTGTGCTGAGGGAAAACATGCCCTGAAGGCGGCACTGCGGGGGCCGCGGCGGCAGCCTGTGGCCTGACTTGACTTGAAAATGAGAGGGAACTCAGCCCTTTTGCAGCAGCCGCATCAGGCCCGCCAGGCCGATGGCCTGGGTGCCGTAGCGCATCGCAAACGGCTCGCAGCCCGGGTAGACCACGTAGCGCTGCGCTATCCGCAGGTCGTCGCAAGCGATGGCAAAGCCTTTGCTCAGCGTGGGCGCGGTGGAGCGCTTGATTTCCACCGCCAGCCACGGTTGGCCGGCGCGTTCGAGCACCAGATCGATTTCTGCGCCCGCATGGGTGCGGTAGGCGTAGGGCGTGCAGCCGGTGGGGGCGGCGGCGATCAGGTTGTCGATGCAAAAGCCTTCGTAGCTGGGCCCGCACACCGGGTGACCGGCCAGCTCGTGCAGGCTGCCCAGGCCGAGCAGCGCGTGCACCAGTCCGCTGTCGCGCACATACACCTTGGGCGCCTTGACCAGACGTTTGCCGATGTTGCCGCTCCAGGGCCGCAGGCGGCGCACCAGTTGCAGGTCGACCAGCAGGTCGATGTAGCGGTCTACTGCCGGGCTGGAAACGCCCAGCCCGCTGGCCAGGCGGCTTTGTTGCAGCAAGGCGCCTTGCTGGTGGGCCAGCATGGTCCAGAGCCGGCCGATGGTTTCGGCGGGCAGACGCGGTGCAAACATCGGCACCTCGCGCTGCAGGTAGCGGCGCACAAAATCTTCACGCCAGCGCAGGCTGGCCGCATCGCTGCCGGCCAGCAAGCTGTCCGGAAAGCCGCCGCGCAGCCACAAGGTGTCCAGATCGTCTGCGGGCCACTCCAGCGCATGAATCGGCCCGATGTCCAGGTAAGCCACCCCCCCGGCCAGCGTCTCGCTGCTTTGCTGCATCAAGTCCAGCGCGGCCGAGCCCAGCAGCAGGAAATGCCCGAAGCGCTGGCCCGAACGCCGACGCTCGTCAATGATGCCGCGCAGCACTTCAAACAAGCCGGGCATGCGGTGGATTTCATCCAGGATCACCAGTTTGTCGCCCTGGGCCCGCAAAAAGCCATCGGCATCGTCCAGCCGCAAGCGGTCTGCGGGGCGCTCCAGGTCCAGGTAGGTGGTGCCTTGCGGCCAGCGGTCGGCCAGTGTCAGCGCCAGGGTGGTCTTGCCCACCTGACGCGGCCCGAGCAGCACCACGGCGGGCGCTTCATGCAGGCGTTGTGTCAGTGCGGCCAGGGCTTGACGACTTAACATCCTGTATATTCTAACGACAGTCGTTAGAATTTCTAGGTTAAATCACCTTCAGCCCGCCGCACGCTTTTGCAAAATCTCGAAGGCCGGCAGCGTCTTGCCTTCCAGCACTTCCAGAAAGGCGCCGCCGCCGGTGGAGATGTAGTCCACCTGTTTTTCGATGCCGTACTTGGCAATCGCGGCCAGCGTGTCGCCGCCGCCGGCAATCGAAAACGCGCTGCTCGCCGCAATCGCCCGGGCAATGCCTTCAGTGCCTTTGGCAAAGGCGTCGAACTCGAACACGCCGACCGGGCCGTTCCACACAATGGTGCCGGCGGCCTTGAGCATGGCGGCCAGGCGTGCCGTGGTGTCGGGGCCGATGTCCAGAATCAGGTCGTCGTCAGACACCTCGGTGGCGGCTTTCACGGTGGCCACGGCGTCGGCCGCAAAGGTTTTGGCGGTGACCACGTCCGTCGGTATCGGCACGTCGGCGCCGCGCGCTTTCATGGCCTTGATCACTGCCACGGCCTGCTCGAGAAGATCGGGCTCGGCCAGGCTTTTCCCGATTTTCAGGCCGGCGGCCATCATGAAGGTGTTGGCGATGCCGCCGCCCACGATGAGTTGGTCGACCTTGCCGGCCAGGGCCTGCAAAATGGTCAGCTTGGTCGAGACCTTGCTGCCGGCCACGATCGCCACCAGCGGCCGGCGCGGCTGGGCCAGCGCCTTGGCAATCGCATCCATCTCTGCGGCCAGCAAGGGGCCGGCCGAGGCGATTTTGGCGAACTGCGCAATGCCGTAGGTCGAGGCTTCGGCGCGGTGCGCGGTGCCAAAAGCGTCGTGCACAAAAATATCGCAGAGCGCGGCCATCTTGCGCGCCAGCACCTCGTCGTTTTTCTTCTCGCCGGGGTTCACGCGGCAGTTCTCGAGCATGACGATCTGACCGGGCTGCACGACCACGCCCCCGGTCCAGTTCGCCAGCAGCGGTATCTCGCGCTGCATCAGCTCGCCCAGGCGCCTGGCCACGGGCGCCAGCGAATCTTCGGGCTTGAAAGCGCCTTCGCTCGGGCGGCCCAGGTGCGAGGTCACCATGACCGCGGCGCCCGCGTCCAGCGCCATTTGCAGGCAGGGTATGGAAGCGCGGATTCGAGTGTCTTCGGTGATGCGGCCGCTGTCGTCTTGCGGCACGTTGAGGTCGGCACGGATGAAAACGCGCTGGCCAGCGGCCTGGCCCTTGGCGCATAAATCAGAAAAGCGGATGAAGTTCATGAGGGGCTGGGTTTGACGAATTGAAAAGGCCGGAGATGGCAGGGCTTCAAGCGCTTGAAGGCTCATGACAGCGCCTTGAAAGCGTTTGAAAGCGATGGAGCCGCTTGAAAGGTCCGCGGGAAATTGTAGGTTGACGCGGCGCGCTGGCGGGTCGGGGTCAGCCGCTTGGCAAGGATCAAGGGGCTGCGCTACCAGCCCAGCCCGACATGCAGGGGCAGATAAACCGCCATGCCCGCGATGATGGTGCCCATCAGGCCGCGCTGCCAGTAGTACCAGAGCAGCCCCGCCAGCACGGCAAAAAGGCGCGCATCCTGCCAGGTGGTGATCAGCTGGCCTTGCGTCATGACCATCTCGGGCACGATCACCGCTGACAGCGCCGCGATCGGCGCGTAATGCAGCCCGCGTTGCGCCCAGCCGGGCAGCTTCCAGGGCTTGCTGGAGAATAAAAAGAAGCAACGCGTGACCACGGTCATGCAGGCCATACCCACGATAGTGATAACAGTTGCGAGGTCGGTCTGGTTCATGGGTCTTGGGCTTTGAGTCAGGCTTGTTTGCTGGCTTCGTCGTTGGGAGGCGACTTTTCAAGCAGCAGGCAAGCCGCCACGGCGGCGGCAATCGCCACCAGGATATTGAGCTTGAGCGGCAGCGCAAATGCCGCCACGGCCGCGGCGCCCGCCACGCCCGCTGAAACGGCGCGCAGCCGCGTCGTCGCCAGTGAACACAAGATGCCCAGCAAGGCCAGAATGGCCGCAAAACCCAGACCCCAGGACAGCGGGACCGAATGCGCCAGCGCCATCCCCAGCACGCTGGGCGCCACCCAGGCCCACCAGCTCATGGTCGCGTTGCCCGCCAGATAAGCCTCTTGCGCGCGCTGGGTCGGTGCGTCGCTGGCCGGGTGCGGGTAGCGCTTGGTGAACAGCACATAACTCAGGTCGGCCGTGAAATAACCGCTGACCAGCCGTCGCCACAGCGGCTGGTGCATCAGATAGGCCCGCAGATGCGCGCTGAAAACAATAAAGCGCAGGTTGACGCAAAACGAGGTCGCCACAATCACCCACATGGGCGCACCCGCAGCCAGCAGCGGCACGGCGGCGAGTTGCGAGCTGCCGGCAAAAACCAGCAGCGTCATCAGCAAGGCCTCGACCACGCTCAGGCCCGACTTGACCATGGCCACGCCCGTCATCAGGCCCCAGGCCGCCAGCCCCGGCCCGACGCTGGCCATGTCGCGCAGGCCGCGCCGAAATTCCGGGTGTTTGTAAAGAGGGGTGTTCATGACTTGTGGGGTTTGCGGGCGCGGTAGCAATCAAATTTGCGGCTGAGGACGGATGCGTTGGAGCAGCTTCAAAGTTACGACGGAGTTACAAAGGGAAAGGGGCTTCAAAGCGCTTGAATGCCGCGTCGAGCAAACGCAATGCGGCTTGGAGTTTGCACCATGAGCCGGTCAAAGCGTCTCCAGAGCCTGCCGCGCCGCTCATACGGCGGTGGTGAACATGCTGCCGGGCGGGATCTGAAAGCCGCGCAAGAAGTCGGCTGCCTCCATCGGCTTGCCGCCGGCTTTTTGCAGCCGTGTCACGCGCAGCACGCTGTCCACCGTGGCGATGTCCACGCCCTCAGGGCCGGCCGCGAGCACTTCGCCCGCGACGGCGCCAGCGGGCGCGCCCGGCAAGACGCCGGCGCGCCAGAACTTGATCGTCTCGCTGCCCAGCATGCTCGAGGCCACGGGGAAAGGGTTGAAGGCCCGTATGCGCCGCGCCAGCACGGCCGCCGGCTCGCGCCAGTCGATGGCCGCTTCCTGCTTGCCGATCTTGTGCGCGTAGCTGACGCCCCCGGCGTGTTGGGGCACGGGCCGGAGCTGGCCACGGCCGGCCAGTTCAAGCGCCTGCACGATCATCCGGCCCCCGAGCTCGGCGAGCTTGTCGTGCAGCGTCTCGGTGCTGTCCTGCGCCTCAATGGGCAGCGCCTGCACCAGCAGCATGTCGCCCGTGTCCAGACCGGCATCCATTTGCATGATGGTCACCCCCGTCTGCGCATCGCCGGCTTCGATGGCACGGTGAATCGGCGCGGCCCCGCGCCAGCGCGGCAAGAGCGAGGCGTGGATGTTCAGGCAACCTAGATGGTTGGCCCCCACGCTCGCCACTTCGTGTGCTTCGCTG
>CAJAOB010000021.1 GCA_903941205.1 uncultured Burkholderiales bacterium
CGCCGGGTCTTCGGGCAAGCCGCCCTCGGACAGCAGCGCCTGGTCAAACAAAATATGCGCGAGGTCGTCGAACTGGCTGGCTTCGGCGCCGGCCTCGAGCTTTTTCACCAGCGGATGCTGGGCGTTGACTTCAAGAATCGGCTTGACGTCCGGCACCGGCTGGCCGGCCTGCTTGAGCATGCGGGCGAGCTGGGTCGACATGTCGCCGTCCTGCACCACCAGGCAAGCCGCTGAATCGACCAGCCGGGTGGTGGCGCGCACGTCCTTGGCCTTGTCCTTCAGGGCTTCCTTGAGCCGGTCCAGCATGGGCTTGAACTGGGTTTGCGCGTCTTCGGCGGCTTTCTTTTCGGCTTCATCTTGCAGGGTTCCCAGGTCCACCGCGCCTTTGGCGACCGACTGCATTGGCGTGCCGTCAAACTCGCGCAAGAAGCTCAGCGCCCATTCATCGACGCGGTCCGTCATGAGCAGCACTTCAATGCCCTTTTTGCGGAAAATTTCGAGCTGCGGGCTGTTGCGGGCGCCGGCCGCGCTGTCGGCGGTGATGTAGTAAATCGCCGCCTGGCCTTCTTTCATGCGGGCCTTGTAGTCGCTCAGGCTGACGCTGGTGGTGTCGGTGGTGGAGCTGGCAAAACGCAGGAGCTTGGCGAGGCGGTCACGGTTGGCCGTGTCTTCGCCCAGGCCTTCCTTGAGGACGGCGCCAAACTCGGTGTAGAAAGCGGCGAATTTCTCGGGCTCGTTGGCTGCCAGCTCCTCGATCATCGACAGCACGCGGCGCGTGTTGCCTTCACGAATGGCTTTGACGGCGCGGCTTTCCTGGAGCAGCTCGCGCGAGACGTTCAGTGGCAAATCCGACGAATCAACAACGCCTTTGACAAAGCGCAAATAGGTCGGCATCAGGGCTTCGGCGTCGTCCATGATGAAGACGCGGCGCACATAGAGCTTGACGCCGGCGGCCTTCTCGCGGTTGAACAAATCCATGGGTGCCTTGCCTGGCAGGAACAAGAGCTGGGTGAATTCGGTCGCGCCTTCCACGCGGTTGTGCGTATGCGACAGCGGCGCCTGGTGGTCGTAGCTGATCTGCTTGTAGAACTCGTCGTACTGCTCTTGCGTGATGTCTTTCTTGGCGCGACTCCACAGGGCCGCAGCCTGGTTGACGGTTTCCCAATCGCCGGTTTTAGCCATCTCGCCGGGCTGGTCGTTCTCGCCTTCTTTCCACTCTTCCTTTTCCATCTCGATGGGCAGGGAAATATGGTCGGAATACTTGCTGATGATGCCCTTGAGTTTCCAGGCGTTGAGGTAATCGAGAGCGTCTTCTTTGAGGTGCAGGATGACGCTGGTGCCGCGCTCGGCGCGCTCGATCTGGTCGACCTCGAACTCGCCGGTGCCGGCGCTGCTCCAGCGCACGCCCTCAGCGGCGGGCAAGCCGGCGCGGCGGCTTTCGACGGTGATGCTGTCGGCCACGATGAAACCGGCGTAAAAGCCGACACCAAACTGGCCGATCAGTTGCGAGTCGCTTTTCTGGTCGCCCGAGAGCTTGGACACGAATTCGCGGGTACCGCTCTTGGCGATGGTGCCCAGGTTGTCAATGGCTTCTTGCTGCGACAGGCCAATGCCGTTGTCGGTGATGGTCAGCGTCTTGGCGGCCTTGTCAAAGCTCACCCGCACCTTGAGTTCTGGCGCGCTTTCATACAGGCCGGCGTCGTTCAAAGCCTCAAAACGCAGCTTGTCGCAGGCGTCAGAGGCATTGGAAATCAGCTCGCGCAAGAAAATATCGGGGTTGGAGTAGAGCGAATGGGTGACAAGCTGGAGCAGCTGGGCAACTTCGGCTTGAAATGCAAGTGTTTGTTTTTTCATGGAGAGCGAGTTGGGGATGAAAGGCCGGTATTTCAAGAGCCAGCGCCGGCCAGGTCGGGGGCACCGGCGCTGAGCGGCGCATAAAAATGAGACGTTTGGCCTTCGTTTGGCCTTCGTTTGGCGTTCACTTCGCGCCGGCGATTTATACCAAATCCCCAAGGCAGAGCGGCTGGGGCGGGCGACTACTTGACCCGCAGCGCCTGATCGCGCAGCTTGGCAAACACCTTCCAGAAAGCTGCGTCCTGCGTGGTGGCGAAGTTGATGCGCATGAGGCTGCTGGCCTGGCGCGCAGCATGAAACAGTGCGCCAGGGGCAAGCAGATAACCCTCGTCGAGCATGCGCTGCGACAGGGCGTCCGTGTCAACGCCGGTATCAACCCAGCCAAACAGGCCCGCCGGCTCGGCCGCAAAGCTGCAACCGTAAGCCAAGGCCAGCTTGACGCTGCGCGCACGCGCCTGGTCAAGCCGGCCGCGCAGCCGCTCGGCGTGGCGGCGCAACTGGCCTTGGTCGATGCACCAGGCCAGCGCTTTTTCCAACAAGGCCGGCGTGCTCAGGGTCGCCAGCAACTTGGTGTCCAGCAGCCGCTCGGCCAAGGCTGCAGGCGCAGCCATGAAACCCACACGCCAGCCCGGGGCCAAGACCTTGGCGAAGCCGCTGACGTAGATCGTGCGCCGCAAGCCGTCGAGCGCACACAGGCGCGTGGCGTGATCGGGCGCGAGGTGGCTGTAGGTGTCGTCCTCGGCAATGTGAAAGTCGTGCGCATTGGCCAGTTGCAGCACACGGTGCGCGCTGCCCGGCGCCAGACAGTGGCCGGTGGGGTTGTGAAAGACGCTGACGCTGACAAACAACTTGGGCGCGTGCAACTCGCAGTAGCGCGCCATGACGGCCAGATCCGGCCCATCAGGACCGCGCGGCACCGGCAGGATGCGCATGCCAAGCGCATCAAGCCGGGCAAACTCCACCGCCCAACCCGGCTCTTCCACCATCACATGGTCACCGGCTCGCAGCAGAGTCCGGCTGACGATGTCCAGCGCGTGCGTTGCGCCCACCGTGGTGATGATCTGCTCGGGCGTGGCTGGCACGTTCAGGCCGGCGAGCTTGTGTGACAGACTGCGGCGCAGCCCACTGTCGCCGGCCGGCTCGCCGTACTGCAGGGACAAGGTTTGCAAGGTACGCGCGTCGCTGACGCGGCGCACCGCCGCAAACATGAACGGACTGGCCAGCCACTCGGGGGGGAACACACCCATGCCGGGCTGCAGCTTGTCGCTGCCACCGTGAAACATGCCCCGTATCAAGGTGGTGGCATTGACCGGGGCATGGGGCAGCACAGCCGCCGGCAAGTCCTCAGCAAGAGCAGCATCGACGGCCGGCCCTTGCGCAGCACGCAGGCCGAGCGCGTTGACCTGATTGCTGCGCGCAATTTCGCGCACAAAAAACCCACGATTCTTGCGCGCTTCCACCAGGCCCTGCGCCAGCAACTGGTCGTATGCGGCAACCACCGTGGAGGCGCTTACGCCCTGCTGCTGCGCGCATTGGCGAACCGAGGGCAGTCGGGCGCCAGGTGCCAAGAGCCGGTGGCGTATGCGCTCGGCAAAGCGGGCAGCGAGTTGGTCAGTGAGTGAAGTGGCGGCAGATTTCAAAAGCATGTGTGCTGGCTTTCAGAGCAATACAGTTCATGAAATTGTTTTTAAAACTGTGTTGGTGGTGTGTTGCTGCCGACTATAAAGTCACGCTCATGCATTCGCAAACTCACCGCCCCGACAGCTTTTTCGCCGCACTTGCTGAAGCCGCACGCCTGACCGCATTTCCGGTGCGCTTTCTCGGCAGCGACTTTCCTGACCCGGCGGCCCCCTACCGCGCTGCCCGCCATGAGCGCCGCTGAGTTCACCGCGCTGCTGTTGCTGGCGACCGCCATGAGCTTCAGCCCCGGGCCCAACACCACCTTGTCGACGGCGATGGCGGCGAACCATGGCCTGCGCCGGGCCTTGCCTTTTGTTTTTGCGGTGCCGGTCGGCTGGGGCTTGCTGCTCACGCTCAATGCGCTGGGTCTGGGCGCGTTGTTGCTGGCCATGCCCTGGATGGCCTGGTCCGTCAAGCTCGCAGGGGCGGCCTATTTGCTGTGGCTGGCCGGCAAGCTGGCGCGCACCAAGGCCTTGAGCGAGTCCGGCGGCGGCGGGCTGGCGGTGGGCTTCTGGCAGGGCGTGGCGCTGCAATTCGTCAACATCAAGGCCTGGATGCTGGCGCTGGCCATCGTCAGCGGCTGGGTCGCCGGTCAGGCCGAGCCGCTCTGGCGCTTTGCGCAAGTCTTGCCGGTGATGCTGGCCTATGCCCTGGCCAGCAACCTTTGCTACGCGCTGGTCGGCTCGCTGCTGCGCGACTGGCTGGCCGGACCCGATGGCCGGCATGCGCGCTTGCGCTGGTTCAACCGGGTCATGGCGCTGGTGCTGGTGCTGACCGCCGTCTGGATGGTGCTGCGATGAGCCGGGGCAAAACAGCGCCGGCCGCGGCCAACCCGCTGCGGCGCGGCCTCTGGCTGGGCTTTCTGGGCATCGTTATTTTTTCAGTCACGCTGCCCATGACGCGGTTGGCGGTGGGCACGCCCGAGGCGCCGCAGATGTCCAGCGTGTTCGTGGCGCTGGCCCGGGCTGCGCTGGCCGGGGGCCTGTCGGCGCTGTACCTGCTGGCAACTCGGGCGCCCTGGCCCCGGCGGCAGGACTGGCCGCCGCTGCTGATGGTGTCGCTGGGGGTGGTGCTCGGCTTTCCGCTGCTGACTTCGATGGCGCTGCGCCATGTCGAGGCCGCGCATGCGAGCGTGATCCTGGGCCTGATGCCGCTGCTCACGGCGGCCGCTGGCGCGCTGCTGCACCGGCAGCGACCGTCGGCGGGCTTCTGGTTTTTTGCCGGCCTGGGCAGCGTGCTGGTGATGGCGTTTGCGCTGATCCGCTCGGGCGCCGCCACCGGGCAGCTGCGCTTGCAAGGCGCCGACCTGCTGGTGCTGGGGGCCGCGCTCTGTGCGGCGACGGGCTACGCCTTTGGCGGGCGCTTGTCGCAGCAAATGCGCGCCGAACATGTGATCTGCTGGGCGCTGCTGCTGACCCTGCCGATCACCTTGCCGGCGAGCTGGCTGATGCGCCCGCAAACGCCGGTGGCTCCTGTGGCCTGGGGCGCGCTCGCTTATCTGGGGGTGTTCTCGATGTGGCTGGGCTTTTTTGCCTGGTACCGCGGGCTGGCCTTGGGCGGCACGGTGCACGTCAGCCAGGTGCAGCTGCTGCAACCCTTTTTGACCATGCTGTTTGCCGTGCCACTGCTCGCAGAAAAGTTGGACGCGGTCACCGTCGGCTTTGCGCTGGCGGTGATCGCCACCGTTTTGCTGGGCAAGAAGATGAGCGTCAGCCCGGCCCCCGCAGACCCCGGGCGCGAGGGCAGGCAAGCGCCCTAACAGCAGTTAGAGCCGCAAAGCCCGCAAAATCCGCACAAACCCTGAACCAAAGGACAGACCATGCCATGGACCCAAGCACGGCGCACGCACGCCATGAACCCGTCGGTGCTGCGCGAGCTGCTCAAGCTCGCCGATCAGCCCGGCATCATCAGCCTGGCCGGCGGTCTGCCCTCGCCCCAGACCTTTCCGGTCAGCGCCTTTCGCGCCGCTTGCGACAAGGTGCTGCGCGAAGACGGCGCGGCCGCCTTGCAGTACGCCGCCAGCGAAGGCTATGCGCCGCTGCGTGAGCGGGTGGCGGCCAGCCTGCCCTGGCCAGTCGATGCGGCGCAGGTGCTGATCACCACCGGCTCGCAGCAAGGGCTGGACCTGGTGGCCAAGGTGCTGATTGACGAAGGCAGCCGCGTGCTGGTGGAAACACCGACCTACCTGGGCGCGCTGCAAGCCTTCACACCGATGGCGCCGCAGATCGTGGGTGTGGCCAGCGAAGGCGACATCCACAGCCAGGGCGTGGACCTTGCAGATCTGGCCGCCAAGGCGGCTGGCGCCCGTTTTTTGTATGTGTTGCCGAACTTTCAGAACCCGACCGGGCGCTGCATGAGCGAGGCCGGGCGCGCCGCGCTCAGCGCCGAAGCCATGCGGCTCGGGCTGCCGCTGGTGGAAGACAACCCCTACGGCGACTTGTGGTTTGACCAGCCCCCGCCGCTGCCGCTGACGGCGCGCAACCCGGCCGGTTGCATTTACCTGGGCTCCTTTTCCAAGGTGCTGGCGCCGGGCTTGCGACTGGGCTTTCTGGTGGCCCCGCCCGCGCTGTTTCCCAAGCTCTTGCAGGCCAAGCAGGCGGCTGACCTGCACAGCCCCAGCTTCAACCAGCGCCTGATCGAAGAGGTGATGAAGGACGATTTTCTGGCGCGCCATGTGCCCACCATCCGGGCGCTTTACAAGGCCCAATGCCAGGCCATGCTGACGGCGTTGGCCGAGCACATGCCCGCCGGCGTGCAATGGAACAGCCCGAGCGGCGGCATGTTCATCTGGCTGCGCCTGCCGCCCGGCCTGGACGCCGAAGCGCTGCTGCCGCTGGCCCTGGCCAAAGGGGTGGCCTTTGTGCCGGGTTCGGCCTTTTACACGGGCCAGGCCGATGCGCGCACGCTGCGCCTGTCCTTCGTGACATCGACCGCCGAGCAAATTGCAGCCGGGGTGAAAGCGCTGGCGCAAACCCTGCACGAGCAGCTCGCCACCGCTTGAAGCCAAACCACTGGAGCTGCCCATGAAAGCCAGCCTGCACGAGGCCCTGGCGCGCCTGCCAGGCGCGCCCACAGCCGCCTATCCCGAGGGCGCGCCCTTCATGACCCTGCTTGCCGGCGGGAGCATGAGCGTCGAGGTGTTCGCGCCGGGCAGCAACGCTGACGGGCGCGACCAGCAAACGCCGCACACGCAGGACGAGCTGTATTTTGTGCAGCGCGGTCTGAGCGACATCGTCATCGGGGACCAGCGTTTTGCAGCCGCCGCCGGCGATGCTTTTTTTGTGGCCGCGGGCGTGGCGCACCGCTTCGAGAATTTCACGCCCGACTTCGCGACCTGGGTGGTTTTTTATGGCCCGCCGGGCGGCGAATAGACTTGGCCGAAACACCGACAAAGGATTGCCCATGGCTAGCGCCAACACGCTGAGGATCTGGGGCCGCATGAGCTCCATCAATGTCAAAAAGGTGGTCTGGACGGCGCAGGAGCTGGGCCTGGAGTTTCAGCGGACCGAAGCCGGCGGGCAGTTTGGTGTGGTCAGGACGCCCGACTACCTGCGGCTCAACCCGAACGCGCTGGTGCCCGTGATCGAGGACGGGGACTTTGTGCTGTGGGAGTCGAATGTGATCGTGCGCTATCTGTGCGCCAAACATTCGGCGGGCCAGCTTTACCCCACCGAGCTGCGCGAGCGCTTTGAAGCCGAGCGCTGGATGGACTGGCAGCAGACCACCTTCAACCCGGCCAGCCGCCCGGGCTTCTGGCAGCTGATTCGCACCGCTCCCGAGCAGCGCAAGGCCCAGGCGATCAGCGACTCGAACGCAGCGGTCGAAGCCTTGCTGGCTACGCTGGACGCGCAACTCGGGCGCCACGCCTTTGTCGCGGGCGAGCGTTTCACCATGGCCGATCTGGCGCTGGGCTGCGAGGCGCACCGCTGGTTCGGCCTGCCGCAGCCGCGCCAAAGCTGGCCGAACGTCGAGCGCTGGTACCAGAGCTTGCGCGCCCGGCAGGCCAGCGTCGGCGTGCTCGACATGGCCCTTAGCTAGCGGCGGTTTGCGCCGCCTCCTAACCCCGTTTTTTTTTGAAAGCCATCATGCGCCAGCGCCCCTTCAAGCAGATCGACGTTTTCACCCAGGAGCCCTACCGGGGCAACGCACTGGCCGTGGTGCTTGACGGCGACGGCCTGAGCGATGACGACATGCAGCGTTTTGCGCGCTGGACCCAGCTGTCGGAAACCACTTTCTTGCTGCCGGCCACCGAGGCTGGCGCCGACTACCGGGTGCGCATCTTCACGCCGGGCGGCGAGCTGCCTTTTGCCGGTCATCCCACGCTGGGCAGCTGCCACGCCTGGCTGCAGGCGGGCGGCCAGCCGCAAAGCGCAGGCCAGGTGGTGCAGCAATGCGCCAAGGGCCTGGTGACGATACGGCGCGAGGAAACTCAAACCGGCGCAGCCGCGCGACTGGCTTTTGCAGCGCCGCCGCTGCAAGCGGGCCTGGCCGAGCCCACGCTGCTCGCGGCCGTGACAGCCGCGCTGGGCCTGGCGCCCGCGCAGGTGCTGGCAGCGCAAGCCAACGACAACGGCCCGGTCTGGTTCAGCCTCTTGCTCGACTCACCCGAGACCGTGCTCGGACTCGCACCCGACCACGCCGCGCTGGCGCGTTTGCAGGTCAAGGTCGGCGTGGCGGGCATTTATGCCGACGACGCCGAAGGCGCGGCCACAAGCCCGCTGATCGCGCGCCACAACCGCGAGGCAGCCGCCTTTGGCCAGTCGGCCAGACCAGTCAGCCATGCCGCGCCGCGGCTCGAAGTGCGCGCCTTCGCGGCCGCAACCGGTATCAATGAAGACCCGGTCACCGGCAGCCTGAACGCCAGTCTGGCGCAGTGGCTGATCGGCGAAGGCCGCGTGCAAGCGCCTTACCTGGCCTGGCAAGGCGCTTGCCTGGGCCGCGCCGGCCAGGTCCACATCGAGCGCGACAGCGCCGGTCAGGTCTGGGTGGGCGGGCATTCGGTGACTTGCATTGACGGCACGGTGCAGCTGTGATGCCGGCCCACCCAGACCTACCCGCAAGCCAGCCCGACCATCTGGTGGTAATGGCCAGCACGCTGGACGAAGGCGCGCGCTGGTGCGAGGCCTTGCTCGGCGTGGCGCCCGGCCCCGGCGGAAAACATGCGCTGATGGGCACGCACAACCGCCTGCTGAATATCTCCAGTCCGGCCTTCCCGGCTTGTTACCTTGAAATCATCGCGCTGGACCCGCAGGCCGCGCCCCAGCGCGCGCCCGGCCTGCGGCGCTGGTTTGACATGGACGACCAGCTGCTTGGCGAGCAGGTCGCACAGCACGGGCCGCAGCTGATTGCGTGGGTGGCGCGTGGCCCGGACATGCAGGCAGCTGCCCGCCGGCTGGCGAACGCCGGCCTGGACTGTGGCGCGCTGGTGCAGGCCTCGCGCCCCGGCCCGACGGGCTTGCTTGAATGGCGCATCAGCGTGCGCGACGACGGTCAGCGCCTGCTCGGCGGCGCCTTGCCGACGCTGATCGAGTGGGGCGCTGCCGGCAACCCAGCGCCGCTGCATCCGACCGACGCCATGCCCGCCTCGGGCGTGCAGCTGCAAGGGCTCGAACTGAGCCACCCTGAGTCCGCCCTGCTCCAGGCGGCCACCCGGGCGCTGGGCCTGACGCAGCTGCCCATGCAGCCCGGCCCACCCGGCCTTTGCGCCACGCTGCAAACCCCGCGCGGGCCGGTTCGCCTGCGTTCGCCAGCGCCGGCCTGACGCGCCCAACCTCAGTGGCTCAGTGGCTCAGCGGTAAGCTGAATCAGCGGTGAGGCGAATCAACGGATTTGCGCTGATTCGCTGAAGCAGGCCAGGCGCCGTCGCCCGCGGGACTGCCGGCGTCAGGGCCGCGGCCGGCTTGTCGCCACAATCCCCGCATGGGAACGCTTTACCTTGTACGCCACGGCCAGGCTTCATTTGGCGCCGAAGACTACGACCTGCTCAGCCCGCTGGGCGAGCGCCAGAGCCAGCGCCTGGGGGCGTATTTCAAGCACCGCGGTCTGGTATTCGAAGCGGCCCTGACCGGCACCCTGAAGCGGCAGCAACAAACGCTGGCCGGTATTTGCCGGGGCCTGGGCCAGCCCGTTGAGACCCTTTCCTGGCCGGGCTTGAACGAGTACGACAGCCAGGCCGTGATACGGGCGATTCATCCGCAGTTGCTTGAAAAACCGACCAGCCCCGAAATGGTCCGGCAGCATTTCCGGTTGCTGCGCGACGGCCTCGCGCAGTGGATGGCCGGCGCCGCCAAGCCAGCCGGAATGCCAAGCTACCGCGAGTTCGCCGATGGCGTGGCCGGCGCTCTGGCCCATGTGCGCCGCCAGCATGCCGGCGATGTGCTGCTGGTCTCCAGCGGCGGGCCGATTGCCACCGCGGTCGGCCAGGTGCTGGGAACCTCCCCCGAAACCACCATCGAGCTGAACCTGCGCATCCACAACAGCTCGGTGACGGAAATGGCGTTCAACCCCAAGCGCCTGAGCTTGCTGAACTTCAACACGCTGCCGCATCTGGACGCGGTCACGGACGCCGCAGAGATCAGTTACGCCTGAAGCGTGGCGCCGAAGCGGGCACAAGCGTCGCGCGGAGTCCGGCTGAAGCGCCGCGACCTTGCCCGGCCAGCTTGCGCTGCAAGTCAGCTGCGGATAAGCAGCAGGATCAAGAGCGGGATCAAGAGCGGGATCAACGGCAGGTCAGGGGAATGGTGACCGGACCGTCATTGACAAGATGAACCTGCATGTCGGCGCCAAACTCTCCGGTGGCGACCTGCGGATGCAGCAAGCGGGCTTGCCGCACGAAATAATCGTACAGGCGCCGCCCATCCTCGGGCGCCGCAGCGCTGCTGAAGCCGGGACGGTTGCCGCTTGACAGGTCCGCCGCCAGCGTGAACTGGCTCACAACCAGCAAACCGCCGCCCTGGCCCTGCCCGTCCATGTCCTGCACGCTGTGGTTCATCTTGCCGCCCGCATCCGTGAAAATCCGCAGCTTCAGGAGCTTGGCCAGCAGCTTGTCGGCCTGCGCCTGGCTGTCGTCGCGTTCGGCGCACAGCAAGACCAGCAGCCCGGCGCCAATCTCACCGACCGTCTGCCCGGCCACCACCACCCGCGCCTGGCTGACGCGCTGAATCACGCTGATCAAACGGTCACCTCGCCGCAAGAAAAATTCGCGCGCTGCGCCCACAACTGTCGCGGTCCGGCGTGCGTGCCGGTGGGCTCGCCGGCCGGTCGGCGCGGCGCGGAAGGGGCCGGAGCCAGCGCGCGGGCAAGGGCAAGCGCCCTGAACGCCCTTGGCGCTTTGAGCGCCCTGAACACTTTGGGCACTTTGAGCCATGAAACAGCGGTCATCATGGCCCGGATGTTACTTCCAGAGGCCTGGCGGGGCGGACCGGCGGCTGGCTGCGTCAAGGCCGAAAGAGCCGCCAAAAGAGCCGCCAGAAGGGCCGCCCAAGCTGTTTCATCCGGAATTTCCCCTAGTTACAAAAGCGGTTTTGGGCTGCAAAATAAAAGAACAAAAGCGCTTTTGTTTTTGAAAAAACCAGTTTTCCACCGTGTCACTGCAACTTCTTTCAGACGCCCTGGGCTTGTCCATCTCGACCGTGTCGCGAGCCCTCAACGGCTACGCGGACGTGAGCGAGAAGACCCGCCAGCGGGTGACTCTGGCGGCCCGGGAAATGAATTACCAGCCGCATCCGGTCGCGCACCGTCTGGCCACCGGCCGCACTGGCGCGGTCGCGCTGATCACGGCGGTGCGGCCGGGCCAGGCAATGGACGCCACCTTTGCCAGCTTGCTGGCCGGCGCTGCGGCAGCGCTGCGCGAGCACGGCTACTTCGCCCTGTCCATCAGCCTGCCGGCTGGCGACGGCGAGTTGCCCGAACTTGAGCGCTTTCTGGCCGGCCGGCTGGTCGACGGCGTGATGCTGACCCGCACCCACACGCAAGACGAGCGCGTCAAACTGCTGCAGGCCCGCGGCATGCCCTTTGTCACCCACGGTCGCACGCAAAACACCGCACCCCACGCCTGGGTGGATACCGACAACGAGCACGCGTTTTACCTGGTCACGCAGCGCCTCATCGCGCTGGGCCACCGGCGGCTGGCCTTCATCAATGGCCCGCTGAACATGACTTATGCGGTGCTGCGCGAGGCCGGCTTCAACAAGGCCTGCGCGCAAGCCTTTGCCGTCACCACCGAGATTGCCCATGTGAGCGATGTGACAGCCGCCAACGGCGAGCAACGCATGCGCGAGCTGCTCCAGGGGCCGCTGCTGCCGACCGCGGTGGTTTGCGCCACGGACCTGCTGGCGCTAGGCGCCATGGCGGCCTGCAAGGCGCAGGGTTTGCGCGTGGGCGCCGACATCAGCATCACCGGCTACGGCAACACCGAAGCGGCTGCCTACGCCGACCCGCCACTGACCACCATCGACCATGCCACCGAAGCCAACGGCCGGCATCTGGCCGACCTGCTGCTGCAGGCCATGGCCGGCAAACCGGCGTCCGGCTTGCAGCGCCTGGAACCAGTTCACCTCTTGGAGCGGGCGTCGGTGTGCCCCGTGCCCATGCCCTGACAAGACAGCACACCCACTCTCACAACGATCTGAAAAACAGGAGACAAACATGACTTTCAAAAAAATCAGCCTCGCTGCCGCGCTGCTGCTGGCAGGACTGGCCCAGGCCCAGACCACCATCGTGTCCACGCAGATGACACCGGTGGAAGAAGCCGAAAAAATGCGCAAATTGATTTTGAAAGACGCGCCGGATGCCGTGAATTTTGTGACCGAGCCGAGCAACACCTTCTTCACGCGCATGCAGGCCGAGCTCGCTTCGGCCACCGGCAAGGTGCATGTCACACTGGCGCTGGACGGCGAGTTCTCGCCGCTGGACAAGCTGGGCGTCCTGCAAGACGTGAGCGAGCTGGCCCGCAAGCTGGGCAGCAGCCGCGAGTTCGACGCAGCCTCACTGGGCATGGGCAAGCTCGACGGTCAAACCCAAAAATTCATTCCGCTGATGGCCAACACCTTGCAGATGGTGGCCAACAAAAAGGCGCTGCCTTACCTGCCCAGGGGCGCCAACCTCAACAGCCTGACCTACCCGCAATTGCGTGACTGGGCCAAGGCCATGAAAGACGCCACCGGCGAAGCCAAGCTGGGTTACCCGGCCGGCCCGCGCGGTCTGATGCACCGCTTCTTCCAGGCTTCTTTTTACCCCAGCCACACAGGCGGGATTGTGCGCACCTTCAAAAACGCCGATGCAGAAAAAGCCTGGGCCGACCTGCGCGAGATGTGGGCTTATGTGCACCCGCGTTCGACCAGCTACGCCATCATGGAAGAGCCGCTGCAAACGGGTGAAGTCTGGGTGGCTTTTGACCACACCGCCCGCCTGCTGCCCGCGCTGACCGCCAGCCCCAACGACTACGTCACCTTCCCGGCCCCGTCCGGCGCCAAGGGCCGCGGCTACATGCCCATCCTGGCCGGCTTGGCCATCCCCAAGAACTCGCCAGACCGGGCTGCTGCCGAACGCGCGATTGACCACTTGACGAAGCCCGCCACGCAGGCCATCACGCTGCGCGAAATCGGCTTTTTTCCGGTCGTCAAGGCCAACATCCAGCAATTGCCACCCGGCGTGCAACTGGCCTCTCAAGGCATGACGGCGGTGTTCGCAGCCAAGGATGGCGTCAAGTCGATGCTGCCAGTTCAGCTGGGCGCCAAGGGCGGCGAGTTCAACAAGGTCTATCTGGACACCTTTGCCCGCATCGTGCTGCGCAAGGAAGACATCAAGACCGTGCTGCGCGAGCAGGCCGTGGTGCTGGACACCATCATGAAAGAGTCTGACGCTCGCTGCTGGGCCCCTGACGCACCGAGCGCTGGCGTGTGCCAGACGCAATAAGCACCGCCCGACCGCACTGAACGCACGCGATGAAGCAAAGCCGTCTGCCTTATTGGCTCATAGCGCCCAGCGCGATCTTTCTGATCCTGCTGTTTGTCTGGCCGCTGCTGGAGACGGGCCTGATGGCCTTTCGCTCGCCGCAAGGTCAATGGACAGACGCCTATGTGCTGAAGATGTGGGGCGACCTGAACTTCTCGCGGGCCATGAAAAACACCCTCATGCTGGTCGTGGTGGTCGTGCCTTTGCAAATGGTGCTGGCGCTGGCCATGGCCATGATGCTGCAAAACATGCAGCGCGGCCGCATGGGGTTTTTGTATGTGTGGACCATCCCGCTGGGCATCAGCGACCTGGCTGCCGGACTGGCGTGGCTGGCGATCTTCACCGATCGCGGCTACCTCAACTCGCTGCTGGGCATGCTGGGGGCCAGCGGGCCGGTCTCCTGGCTGAGTTATGAAAACCCCATGCTGTTGTTTGCGTGTGTGGTGATCGCCGAAATCTGGCGCGCCACTTCCATCGTGCTGGTGATTCTGGTGGCTGGTGTGCAATTAATTCCCAAGGAGTACAACGAAGCGGCCGAGGTCTTTGGCGCCGGGCCGTGGACGCGCTTTCGGCGCATCACGCTGCCGCTGATCAAGCCCAGTTTGCAAACGGCGCTGATCTTGCGCACCGTGATGGCCTTTGAGGTGTTTGCCGTGGTGTATGCGCTGTCGGGCCGGGACTTTCCGGTTTTGGTTGGCGAGGCCTACAACTGGCAAGGCCCATTTCAAAACACGCATGTGGCTTCGGTTTATGCGCTGCTGATCTTGCTGATTTCAATGGCTTGCACCTTGTTTTACCTGCGAGCTTTGCGTGTGCGCCGCGAAACACTGGCTTGAAAGCCAGGCTCGAATCTATCGCCATGAAAAGCCATCAAAAATTCATCTACGGCATGGCCACGCTGCTGGCCGTTTGCTGGCTGGTGCCGGTCTACCTGATCAGCATCAGCGCCTTCAGTACACGCAAAAGCGTCAATGCCTGGCCCAAGAGCTGGTGGCCAGGCGAATTTTCGCTGGACACGCTGCAGTTCTTCGCCAACTTCACCGGCGTCTGGCAGGCGGTGGGCAACAGCGTGATCGTGGCCATCATCACCATGGTGCTGTCCATCGTGTTGGGCGCACCCGCCGGCTACGCGCTGGCCCGCTTTGACTTCAAGGGCCAGACGGTTTACCGACTGCTGATTGTGATGACGCGGGCCTTTCCGATTGCGATTCTGGCGCTGCCGCTGGTGACCCGCTTTATCAGCCTGGGGCTTTATGACACGCACCTGGGCGTGGCGCTGGTGCACACGGCGCTGGCGCTGCCTTTTTCCATCCTGGTGTCGTCCAGCCTGTTCATGGGCATTCCGCGCGAGCTCGAAGAAGCCGCCTGGACGCTGGGCTGCAACAAGTGGCAAGCCTTCATGCGCATCGTCCTGCCGCTGGCCTTGCCGGGCATGGCCGCCACCATGATCTTCAGTTTTGTGGTGTCCTGGAACGAGGTCTTCAGCGCCAGCGTGCTGACGCTGAGCAACCGCACGCTGACGGCCTTTTTGTTTGCCGGGCTGGAAGAAAGTCCGCTGCACTTTCGCTTTGCCGGCGGCTTCTTTCTGATTCTTCCCTCGCTGGTATTCATCTTCATGGTGCGCAAATACCTGTTCTCCATGTGGGGCATCAGCAACCGCTGATACCGGCACCCCAGCTTCCAGCCTTCAAAGGTCGTTCATGTCTGCTATTTCCATTCGTTCAGTGCGCAAGGATTTCAAGGGGCACCAGGCGCTCAAGTCGATTGATCTGGAGGTGCTGGACCGCGAGTTTTGCGTGTTGCTCGGCCCCTCGGGCTGCGGCAAGACGACGCTGATGCGCATCATTGCCGGGCTGGAAGAAGCCAGCGAAGGCGAAGTCTGGATTGGCGAACGCCGCGTTGACGCGCTGCCGCCACGCCAGCGCCGCATTGCCATGGTGTTTCAGAACTACGCGGTTTTCCCGCACATGACCATCGGCGAAAACATCGGCTTTGGCCTCGTGATGCAAAAAGCGCCGGCGGCCGAAATCAAAAAACAAGTGGGCCGCGCTGCCGAGCTGATGCACATCAACCACCTGCTGGACCGCTATGCCGGTCAGTTGTCAGGCGGCCAGCGCCAGCGAGTAGCGGTGGCCCGCGCCTTGGCCGTGCAGCCCGACGTGCTGCTGATGGACGAACCCCTGAGCAACCTGGATGCCCTGCTGCGCCTGGAAATGCGCAGCGAGCTAAAGGGTCTGCTGCGCGACATCCAGACCACCACGCTGTACGTCACGCACGACCAGACCGAAGCCATGAGCCTGGGCGACCGCATTGCCGTGATGCACGGCGGCGAGATCGTTCAGTACGACCAGCCTGCGGCGGTTTATCACCAGCCGGCCAATGAGTTTGTCGGCAGCTTCATCGGCAACCCGCCCATGAACTTCATCACAGATCCGCACTTGCAGGCGCTGCTTGGCTGCACGTCGCCCCAGCCCGGCTGGACGCTGGGCGTGCGCCCCGAAAACCTGCAGGTGGTCGCCGAGGACGGCTTGCAGATTGAGGCCAAGGTGGTCGAAATGCTGGGGGCGTCCCTGCAAGTGAACACGCGCGTCGGCGAGCGCCTGCTGCGCGTCAGCTTGCCCGGCGAGCCCCTGATACCGGCGGGCGCCCCGCTGCGGCTGCGGGCAAAGCCTGGCGCGGCACGCTGGTACGACGCGGGCGGAAAATTGCAGGCTACCAACCTTGTTCATCCCTAAAGAATTCACCGTGTACGCAAGCGAAGAACTGGCCGAAAAGGCCCGCCAGACCCTCAAAGACAACGACCGCGGCGGCTACACCCTGCCCACCGACGGCCTGTACCCCTTCCAGTGGAACTGGGACGCCGGCATCTCTGCGCTGGGCTGGCTGACCTTTGACCCGCCACGCGCCTGGCAGGAGTTCCACACCTTGTTCAAGGGCATGTGGGGCACGGCGGATGCGGGCGGTGCCAATGACGGCTTTCTGGCCCACATTATTTTTCACAAAGACAGCGACTCCTACTTTCCGGGGCCGGACCAATGGGGCACCGAGGCGCTGAGTCCGCGCACCAGCAGCATCAGCCAACCGCCCCTGCACGCCACCATGCTGCGCTGGATGCTGGAGGCCAGCCGCAGCCCCGAAGCAAGGCAGCTGGCGATGGAACACTTGCGGGTGCTGGTGCCGCAGCTGCTGCGCCACCACGCCTGGTGGTACCGCTGCCGCGACCCGCAAGGCAGCGGCCTGGTGGTCAACATCCACCCCTGGGAAACCGGCATGGATAACTCGCCGGCCTGGGATGTGCCGCTGCGCAAGGTGCCCGAAACGACGCGGCCCTATGTGCGCCAGGACACCCGGCACGTGGACGCCTCCATGCGGCCGCCCAAAGCCTTTTACGACCGTGTGGTCTACCTGATGGACTTCAACCAGCAGGCCGGGTTTGATCCCGACCGCATCCTGCGGGATTGCCCCTACCGGGTCCATGACATCGGGATCATTTCGATCTTGCAGCGGGCCTCACAAGACCTCGCGGCGCTGTGCGACTTGCTGGACCTGAGCGACCCGGCGCAGCAACTGCGCCGGCAAGTCGCCCGCACGCAGGCCGCGGTGGAAGGGCTCTGGTCGCAGCGCTGGCAACAGTACGTCTCGCGCGACGCCATCACCGGCGAGCTGCTGGACCACCCGACCTCGGCAGGGCTGCTGGCCAGCTATGCCGGCTTCAGCCGCGGCAGCGCGGACACCACGCGGCAGTGGCTGACGGAGACTGCCTATGGCCTGCCGTCGACCCGGGTCAACAGCCCCGGCTTCGAGGCCAGGCGCTACTGGCGAGGCCCGGTCTGGCAACACATCAACATGCTGATCGCCAAGGGTTTCGAAGGCGGACCTGACGATGCACTGGCCGGCCAGATCCAGCAAAGCTCCCGGGAACTGCTGCAACGCCAGGGTTTTCACGAGTACTTCGACCCGCTCACCGGCGACGGCCTGGGTGGCGCGCATTTTTCCTGGACGGCCGCCACCTACCTGTTCTGGCTGCACGGCGGCTGAGGGCTGGCAGCTCAATGAGACGGGCCGGCCCGCCGGCGGGTTCGACCGAGCGGCCGACTAGGCCAGAGTCACGCGGGCGAACTTGCGCTTGCCAACCTGCACCACATAGGTGCCGGCAGCCAGCCTGAGCGCCTTGTCGCTGACGACGCTGGAATCGACCCGGACCCCGCCGCCCTCGATCAGCCGCGTGGCTTCGCTGCCCGAAGGTGCCAGACCGGCCGCCTTGAGCAAGGCGGCAATGCCCATGGGCGCACCCGACAGCGCCACGTCGGGAATCTCGTCGGGCACGCCGCCCTTGCTGCGGTTGATGAAATCTTGCTCGGCCAGATCGGCTGCGGCGGAAGAATGAAAACGCGCGGTGATTTCCTTGGCCAGCGCCACCTTGGCGTCTTTCGGATTGCGCCCGCCCGCCACTTCAGCCTTGAGCGCGGCAATCTCGGCCTCGCTCTTGAACGAGAGCAGCGTGTACCAGCGCCACATGAGCGTGTCCGACACAGACAAGACCTTGGCAAACATGCTGTTGGCCTCTTCCGCAATGCCGATGTAGTTGTTCTTGCTCTTGGACATCTTCTCGACGCCGTCCAGGCCTTCGAGCAGCGGCATCGTCAGCACGCACTGCGGCTCCTGGCCGTACTCCTGCTGCAAGGTGCGGCCCATGAGCAGGTTGAATTTCTGGTCCGTGCCGCCCAATTCCAGGTCTGACTTCAGGGCCACCGAGTCGTAGCCCTGCATCAAGGGGTACAAGAATTCATGCACGCTGATCGGCGTGCCGGCCTTGAAGCGGTCATGAAAGTCGTTGCGCTCCATCATGCGGGCCACGGTGTACTTGGCCGCCAGCTCGATCATGCCCATCGAGCCGAGCGGAATGCTCCATTCGCTGTTGTAGCGAATCTCGGTGCGGGCAGGGTCCAGCACCAGACTGGCCTGCTTGTAATAGGTTTCGGCGTTGGCCTTGATCTGCTCGGGTGTCAAGGGCGGGCGCGTGCTGTTGCGGCCGGAAGGATCGCCAATCAGGCTGGTGAAGTCGCCAATCAGGAAAATGACCTGGTGACCCAGATCCTGCAATTGGCGCATTTTATTGAGCACCACGGTGTGGCCGATGTGGATGTCGGGCGCCGTGGGGTCCAGCCCCAGTTTGATGCGCAAAGGCTGGCCGGTCGCCTCGGAACGGGTCAGCTTTTTCACCCACTCGGCCTGCGGAATCAATTCCTCGGCGCCGCGCAAGGACACGGCCAGCGCGGCCTGCACGGATTCGGACAAGGGCAAAGAAGGTTGAGGCGCTTGATTCATAAGGGTTTTCGTTAGTTTCCGGGCTGCTCGGCTGTCTATAATCCGACCAGCTTTACCGGGTAAGCGACGGGCAGCCATTCTAAATTGGCGTGTAACTTGCTCATCCACCGCCGAATTGTCGCCGCAGCCTGCGAGCTGCCTTTTACGAAATTTTTGCCGTCACCGTCCCGCGGGGTGTGATGAGCGTCCACGCTGGGATCCTTCCTTTTGGCTACTGACGGTTTTTTTCGCATCTTGTCGGAGGTCTGGCAGCGTCGGCAGGCCGTGCCCGGCTTGCTGGCCCGCCACCCCAAGCGCATTGCCGGCTCACTGGCTGTGTTGCTGCTGGGCACCGGCGTCACCGCCTTTGGCGTGGCCCCGCTGGCACCGGACGCTGCCGACCTGCCGGTCGTGCAGATCGTTGAATCCGTCGAAGCCTTGAAACCACAAGCCGGAGCCGCTGCGCTGCTGGAGCACCGCTTCAACCTGTACCGGACCGAGGTCACCCGCAGCACGGACACCGCGGACTCCTTGCTACGCCGCCTGAACATCGAAGACACCGCGGCCGCCGCGTTCCTGCGAACTGACAACCTGGCCCGCTCGCTGCTTGTAGGTCGCGCCGGCAAGACCGTTATCGCCGAAACCAGCGATAACCAGCGCCTGCTCAAGATGACCATGCGCACAGCCACTGAAGACGACACCCAGTTCCGGCGACTGGTCATCGAACGCAGAGCTTCGGGCTTTATTTCCCGGCTGGAAAACGCCCCGTACACCGTCGCCACCCGCATGTCTAGCGGCAACATCAAGACCTCTCTGTTTGCAGCCACCGACGAAGCCAACATTCCAGACGCGGTGGCCAACCAAATCGCCGGCATTTTTTCGGGCGACATCGACTTTCACCGCAGCCTGCGCAAGGGCGACCGTTTCAGCGTTCTTTATGAAACCCTCGAAGCCGACGGCGAAGCGCTCAAGACCGGCAAGGTGCTCAGTGCCGAATTTGTCAACAACGGCAAGCCTTTCCAGGCCATGTGGTTCAAGGACGCTGCTGCCGCCCCGGCCGCTACGGGCCCGGCCGGCGGCACCAGCACCGCCAGCAAGGGCTCTTACTACTCGCTCGATGGCCAGAGCCTGCGCAAGGCCTATCTGGCTTCGCCCATGGAATTCTCTCGCATGAGCAGCGGCTTCAAGATGCGTTTTCACCCGATCCTGCAAACTTGGCGCGCCCATCTGGGCGTCGACTACGCAGCGCCTGCGGGCACCCCCGTGCGCAGCGTCGGCGACGGCGTGGTTGAATTCGCTGGCGCACAGGGCGGATTCGGCAATGTGGTGTATATCAACCATCGCAGCGGCCACACGACGGTATACGCCCACCTAAGCCGCATCGGCGTGCAGCGCGGTGCTAGGGTTAGCCAAGGTCAGACGATAGGTCAGGTTGGTGCGACAGGCTGGGCGACCGGCCCCCACCTGCATTTCGAATTCCGCGTCAACGGAAAGCACCAGGACCCGACCGCGCTGGCGCAACGTAGCGAAAGCATCCCATTGTCGGCAGCCAGCATGCCTGAATTCAAGAAGCTGGCTGATGTTATGCGCGGCCAGTTGCAAGCTGCCGCCACGATCGGCCAGAGCCGGGCCGAATAGCCTTCAGCAGCGCCCGTCGCGGTCAGAGCCGCAGGGGTCCGTGTGCATTACCAAAACCGGCAACGCCATGCCTGAGTACTACATCGGCCTCATGTCGGGCACCTCTCTGGATGGGGTAGATGGGGTCTTGGCCGATTTCTCGTCCCCCCCGGAACACTTTTCATCCGCCTCAAAGCCGATGGTTCTTGCTTCTGCCAGTTGCGGCTTTGAAGCGCGGTTTAAACAAGAACTGCTCGCGCTCAACAGCCCCGGCCAGGACGAATTGCATCGCGCTGCAATGGCGGCCAATCAACTGGCCGAGATTTATGCCAGCGTCGTGGAAGACTTGCTCGAGCAGTCACGGGCGCTGGGTATTCTGCGAGCCGACATCGTAGCCGTCGGTGCGCACGGCCAGACCGTGCGGCACCGGCCGCAAGAATTTGGAACCGGCTACACCTTGCAATTGAACAACCCGGCGCTGCTGGCCGAGCGTGGAGGCATCGACGTGGTGGCGGATTTTCGCAATGCAGATGTGGCTGCCGGCGGTCAGGGCGCGCCGCTGGTGCCAGCATTTCCTGCCGCGCTTTGGGGCCAAGCGAATCGCACGCGAGCCGTGCTGAATGTCGGCGGCATCAGTAACATCACCTTGCTGCCAGCGGGCGGCTCGGTTCAGGGCTTTGACTGCGGCCCCGGCAACGCCCTGATGGATTATTGGTGCATGCGCCATACGGGAAGTGCGTACGACAGCGAGGGAGCCTGGGCCGCGTCCGGTCGGGTGCACGAGCCTTTGCTCGCAAGACTCATAGCCACCCCCTATTTCGCACGTGTGCCACCCAAGAGCACAGGACGCGACTTGTTCAATCCGAGTTGGCTCAATGCGCAACTTGAAGGTTTCAACACGCTCGCCCCGCAGGACGTGCAGGCCAGTCTGACTGCGCTAACAGCGCTGGCCTGCGCGCGGGATTTGCGCCACTATCTGCCCCAAGCCGACGAACTGTTGGTCTGCGGAGGCGGCGCGCTCAACGCAGAGCTGCTACACCAGCTTGCTCTGGCCTTGCCCGCAGTGCAAGTGCGCTCGACGCAATTTCACGGGCTACCGCCCTTGCAGGTCGAAGCCGCCGCATTTGCCTGGCTGGCACAAGCCTTCATCAAGAAACGACCGGGTAATCTGGTGGCAGTTACCGGAGCTCGCGGCCCGCGCGTGCTTGGCGCGCTCTACAGAGCAGCTTGATTCAGCACGGCAGGGTTCTTATGTCTGTGCTTCTGTAGGGCCGGGACGTCTGACGGGGACAGGTCACCCGTGTTCGACACGACATCGAGTTTCCCGGACTTTCTGACCTCTTGGGCCCAATAAAATCAAGCACTTAGCTCGCTCGTCATATTTTTTGTAGTGGCAATTTCATCGGTTTTTTATTCTGGCAATACACATCGCTAATAAAAAGTGGTTTTGCTACGCTCCCATAGCGTTCACCACGATCACCCGATTCGGCGGCCATACCTACGTGCAGTTGCTTGAGTCGTTTCGTGATGAAACCGCCCCCACCGCCAGCGCACCATCTCCACCCTTGGCCGCCTGCCAGGTCTGGGCGGCAGAGCGTTTTCAGCTAAAGAGGCCGATCACGGTTCTCGCTTGGATTTTCTCGGCGTGCCAATAAGGCGTCCCTGATTGGGTCTGCAGGGTCGCCTGTGGGGCCTCTTTGTCCCCGGATTCTTTCCTCAATTTGCC
>CAJAOB010000022.1 GCA_903941205.1 uncultured Burkholderiales bacterium
CCTGCAAATTCAGCCCATCCAGTGCGAGCGTGCCGCGATCACCAAGCGCACTCAGGCCTTCGATGCGCAAGGCCACCGACGCCGGGGCATGGCCTGAAAACGCCGGCGGCGCCGAGCGGGGCGGAGCAACACCGGCCGCAGCGGCCGGCACGCCCGCGCCGCTATCGCCCATCATGGCGGCCGCCAGCTGCGCCGGACCGGTGTCGGCCACCCGGCAATTCCGGACCAGCTTGCCGCGCCGCATCACACTGACCTCGTCGGCATAAGCCATGACCTCGCGAAACTTGTGGGTGATGATCAGCACGGAGCAGCGCCCGCTGCGAGCGATCTGGCGCACATGGCCGAGCACGTCGTCGGCTTCCTGTGGCGTCAGCACCGAGGTCGGCTCGTCCAGAATCAACAGGCGCGGCTGAAGGTAAAGCTGCTTGAGCAGTTCGAGCTTTTGCTTTTCGCCAGCCGCCAGCTCCCCGGGGCGCGCATCCAGGTCAAGCCGAAACGGCGTGCTGGCCAAAAACGCTTGCAGCCGGGCCCGCTCGGTGCGCCAGTTCACCACGGCGGGCACCGCGCCGCCCGCCAGCAGCAGGTTTTCTGCGACCGTCATGCCGGGCGCCAGCGTGAAGTGCTGATACACCATGCCGATGCCGATGGCACGTGCCACCATCGGGTTGCTGATGTCCTGCTCGCGGCCGTCAATCAGGATGCTGCCTTCGTCGGCTCGCTGAAAACCCGCTACACATTTGACCAGCGTGCTCTTGCCAGCGCCGTTTTCCCCGAGCAAGGCATGCACGCTGCCCGGCTCCAGGCGCAGGCTGACCTGGTCCATCGCCGTGAAGTCGCCAAAGCGCTTGGTCAGCCGGTAGGTGTCCAGACGCAGCGCCCCCTTGGCGGCCGGCAGGGCGCCGATGGCATGGGTAGTGGCGGCGGCAGGGCTCATGAGTTCAGGCCAGCGCGTGCAGCAGGGCTTGGGAGCTCGCATGCGCGCCGAACACGCCCCCTTGCATGGTGATCATCTTCAGCGCCGCAGCGTGGTTACCCAGGTCGGTGGCGGCGGTGCCGTCGGACAGCACCAGGCATTCGAAGCCGCGGTCGTTGGCATCGCGCAGGGTGGTGTGAACGCAAACGTCGGTGGTGATGCCGCCCAGAATCAGGTTGCGGATGCCGCGCGTGCGCAGGACCAGCTCGAGGTCGGTGGCGTAAAAAGAACCCTTGCCCGGCTTGTCGATCACGGTCTCGCCGTCTCGGGGCGCCAGCTCGGGAATGATCTCCCAGCCAGGCTCGCCGCGCACCAGAATGCGGCCGCAGGGCCCCGGGTCGCCAATGCCGACCCCGTCGGTGCCGATCTGCCGCGAGCGCCAGCGCTTGTTGGCCGGCAGGTCCGACAAATCGGGGCGGTGGCCTTCTCGGGTGTGGATCACCGGGTAGCCCTTTTCGCGCATCAGGGCCAGCACACGCTGCAAGGGCGCAATGGGCGCGCGGGTCAGCGAGATGTCATAGCCCATCTTGTCAACATAGCCGCCGACGCCGCAAAAGTCGGTCTGCATGTCGATGATGACGAACGCCGTGTTGGCCGGCGTCAGATCGCCGTCATAGGGCCAGGCGTAGGGTTGCGCGTCGAGGTGGCAGCTCATGGCTTGCCCCCCGGCAGCGGGGCATGGGTTGGCGGGCCCTGGTAGGCGCGCACCGGCGGCGCAAAGCCGCAAGACGTGCCGTCGGTCACATCGACTTTCCAGGGCAGTGCGTAGGTGCCCGCCGCCATGTCCTGCATGTAGGTGTAGGGGCAGTCCTGCGCCCCGCCCTTCACGGCCACATAGCCGCGGTGATAGAGCTGGTAAATGTTGTTTTCAACGCCCCAGCCGCGCCTCGCCTCGCGCACCAGATCGGGCCGCAATTCGCAGGTGATGATCTCGTCGGGCCGGCCGCCGCCTTCCACCAGCACGGTGCCGTCGAAGTTGCAAAACATGCCCTCGCCCATGGAGTCAAAGCTGCCGTCGCTGCCGCTCATGCAGACGCTGGCGGTATACGCCAGGTTGCAAAAGGCATTGGCCTGGTTGGTGATTTTCCAGGCGTGGCGGATAGGCGCCGTGTAGCCGGCCGTGCGCAGGATGATCTCGGCGCCCTTGTAGGCGGCCTCGCGCGCCATCTCGGGGAACATGCCGTCGTGGCAGATGATCAGCGACAGGCGGCTGCCCTTGGGGCCGTCGCACACCGGCACGCCCAGGTTGCCCGGCTCCCAGGGTTCCACCGGCACCCAGGGATGCAGCTTGCGGTAATAGAGTTTGATGGCGCCGGTGTCGTCAATGATCAGCCCGCTGTTGTAGGGGTTGCCGCCGGGGTTGACTTCCATGATGGAAAAGCAGCCCCAGATCTTGTGCGTGACGCAGGCGGCCTTGAAGGCCGCGACCTCGGGGCCTTCAAGGCTGCACATGATGGCCGGGTTGGTGTCCATCGACAGGCCGTGCAGCGCGTACTCGGGAAACACCACCAGGTCCATGCCGGCCTGGTTGCGCCGCGCCTTGCCGACCAGCTCGCAAATGCGCGCCGTCTGCGCCGCCAGTTGCGCTGGCGTGGCGACCACAGGCAGTTGCAGCTGCACCAGGCCGATCACCACGCCCTGGCTTGATTTGTTGAGTCCACCCAGACCGGTCATGAAAAGCTCCTGTGAGATTGAAAGAGATGTCAGGTTTCAGCGCGCCGACAGCTCACCCGGGCTGCCGGCAATGACCGCGCCGGGGCGGCAGGTCAGCACCAGAATCAGCAGCGTGAGCACGTAGGGCAAGGTGTTGAAAAGGTGGTAGCCCCAGCCGATGCCCACCGATTGCAGGGCCGGCCCCATGGCGCCCGCACCGCCGAACAACAAGGCCGCCATGACGCAGCGCAGCGGACTCCAGCGCGCAAAGATCACCAGCGCCACCGCAATCAGACCCTGTCCGCTGGAGATGCCTTCGTTCCAGCTGCCCGGATAAAACAGGGTCAGCGAAGCGCCACCCAGGCCGGCGATCATGCCGCCGGCAGCCGTGGCAGCGATGCGCACCCCGGCCACCGGATAACCCAGCGCACGAGCCGCCTGCGAGGAGTCGCCCACCATGCGCAGCACCAGCCCGGCGCGGGTGTTTGCAAAGACCCAGGCCATGCCGACCGCCAGCAGCAGGCCCAGCGGCACCAGCGCATTGACTTGCAGCGCCGCGCGCACCGCCGGCGAACTGCTCCAGCCCCCCAGCGCGATGGCCGGCAGCTGCGGCGCCTGCGGCTGGATCAGGGGCTTGCCGAAATAAAACGCCAGCCCCAAGCCCAGCAGCATGAGCGCGATGCCGGTGGCCACATCATTGACGCGCGGCAGCGAACAAAGCAGGCCGTGCAGCGTGGCCAGCAAGCCGCCGCACAGCGCAGCCGCCAACACGCCCACCCAGGCCGAGCCGCTGAGCCAGGACGCGCCGAAGGCCGCCATGGCGGAAAACACCAGCACCCCTTCCAGCCCCAGGTTGATGCGGCCTGATTTTTCAGTGAGACATTCGCCCAGACTCACGAAGAGAAAGGGCACGCCGACCCGCAGCGCCCCGCCAGTGATGCCGGCCAGAAAGACCAGTGCGTCATCGAAACTCATGGCGCCGCCTTTCCAGCCGTGGCGGCCGATGCCGTGGACGCAGGGCTTGCAGATGCATTTGCAGATGTGCTCGCTAAGGCACTCGAAGATGAACTTGGCGATGAACTTGGTGAGCGCGAACCCAGCCAGCTGCGCCAGTTGCCGCCGCGCAAGGCTTCGCTGGCCAGAATCAACACAAAGGCCATGCCCTGCAAAACCTGCACCGACGCATCGGGCATGCCGAGCCGGCGTTGCAGCAAGCTGCCAGCCGCACCAAAGCCGCCAAACAGGATGGCCACCGGAATGATCGCCAGTGGGCTGTGGCGCGCCATGAAGGCCACCAGAATGCCGGCATAACCGTAACCGGCAATCAGCGCGGCATTGGCACTGGTGTGTACCGCCGCGACCTCAACCCCGCCAGCCACGCCCGCGGCCGCGCCGCCCAGCGCGCACGCAAGCAACACCAGGCCAGAAGCCGGCAGGCCGACGAGTTGCGCAGCGCGCATGTTGCCGCCCACCACGCGCAAGGCAAATCCCGAAGGCGTCAGCCGCAGCCACAGTTCCGCCCCCACGCAGGCCAGCACGCCGATGGCCAGCCCCCAGTGCACCTCCGAGCCGGCGATGCCGCCCAGGCGCAAGCCTTCGGCCAGCGCGTAGCTTGAGGGTTTGTTCAGGCTCGCCGGGTCGCGCAGCGGCCCCTCGACGAGATGCTTGAAAACACCAATGGCCACATAGGCCAGCAACAAGCTGCTGATGGTTTCGTTGATGCCGCGGTACTGCCGCAGCCAGCCGGCCAGCATGACCCACAGCGCGCCTGCCGCGGCCGCAGCCATGCAAACCAGCACGCTGCCAGCCAGCCCGGCGGACACCGCCACCCAGGCTGGCAGGGCCTGCGCCAGCGCCGCCGCAGCCAGACCCCCCAGCACCAGCGCGCCTTCGCCGCCAATCACCACCAGCCCGGCGCGCGCCGGTATGGCCACGCACAGCGCCGTGAGCATCAGGGGTGCGGCCCGCTGCAAGGTGTTTTGCCAGGAATAGGCGTCACCAAACGCGCCCTTGAAGAGCAGCAGCCAGACCTCCAGCGGATTGAGCCCGCCGATCATCACGAACAGGCCAAACAGCAGCAGCGCCGCCAGCATGGCCGCGGCGGGCAGCAAGATGTCTTCAACCTTGGATCGCATGGTCAGGAAGGCCCGAGAGCGCCGCCAGCATTCCAGGCCCTGAGCCGGGAACGCCTGCGGCCTGCTTCAGATGGAGCCGAGCACTCCTTCGACCAGGTAGTTCATCTTTTCGAGCTCGATGTCGGTCTGCTTGAAGGACTTGCCGCCCGCCACCACCACATTGCCCTTGTTGTCCTTGAGCGGGCCCTTGAAGATGTCGAACTTGCCGGCGATCATTTGCGCCTTGACACCGTCAGCCGCTTTTTTGGCCGGCTCGGTGACCATGGGGCCGTAGGCCGACATCTTGACGAAGCCTTCCTTCAGGCCGCCGCGCACGAAGTTCGGATGCGGCTTGCCGCTGCGCGCTGCCTCGATGAAGCCGGTGTAGGCGGTCAGCCAGTTCCACTCTGCGCCGGTCAGGTAGGCATTGGGCGCGAGCTTGGCCTGGCTGGCGTGGTAGCCGCAGACGAACTTGCCGCGCTTGGCGGCGGTCTCGACGATGACCTTGGGGCCGTCGACGTGCATGGTGAACACATCAACGCCCTGATCGGCCAGCGAGTTGGTGGCTTCGGCTTCCTTGACGGGCATGGACCAGTCGCCGGTGAAGATCACGCTGCAAGTGATGCCGGGCTTGACCGAGCGCGCACCCATGGTGAAGGCGTTGATGTTGCGCAGCACCTGCGGAATCGGCTTGGCGGCGACAAAGCCGATCTTGTTGCTCTTGGTGGCGTAGGCAGCAATCATGCCGTTGAGGTACTGGCACTCGTCGATATAGCCAAAATAGCTGGCGGTGTTCTTCGGGTGTTTGCCCTCGGTCCACATGCCGCCGCAATGCGCAAAGCGCGTGTCGGGGTACTTGGCGGCAACGGCCAGCATGTGCGGATCAAAGTAACCAAAGGACGTGGGGAACACGAGCGAGGCGCCGTCCTGCGCGATCATGCCGGTCATGGTCTTTTGCACGGCAGCGGTCTCGGGCACGTTTTCTTCTTCGACCACTTTGACGCCCGGCATGTTCTTGAGCATGGCGGCGGCTTCGGCCTGCGCCTGGTTGTAGCCGTAATCGTCACGCGGACCAACATAGATCACGCCCACGGTGATGGGTTTGGGTGCCTGCGCCCGGGCCAGTGTGGCCCAGCTGCCCAGGGTGCCGGCAGCGCCCAGCGCAGCCAGCGACTTGAGTGAGTCGCGACGGTTGAATTGAATGGTCATGAAAATCTCCAGCGTTGGTTGACAAGGAAGGGAAGGAACAAAACGGCCAATGCAAGGGCCGTGCCGGTCAGGGCAAAAGACTCACATGCGCCGCCACCACGCGCCAGCCCTCGGCCGTGCGCAACCAGGTCTGGCTCTGGCGGCCGGTGCGCGGGCTGCCGGTGCGCTGAAATTCGACGTTGGCCGTGGCCATGTCGCGGCCGTAGGTGGTGATCACGGTCTTGAGCAAGGCGCGCTCCAGGCCCACGGCCGGACGGCCGGCCCGGAAGGCCTTGATCTCGTCGTAGCCATAGAGGTTTTCGGTCGCGCCATAGCGCAGCGTGTGGGGACTGTCCCAGAACAATTCGTCGAGCACGGCGACGTCATTGCTGATCAGGGCGCGCTCGTATCGCGCAAATTGAGCGCTGACTTCAGCGACAACATCGGGCAGGTTGATTTCAGTCATGCGGGGCTTGGTTGTTCAAAAAAGGGCGTTGATGAAAAAGCCGGTCACAGGAAATGCACCGGTTTGATGCGAGCGACGCCGGCCTCGGCCAGGCGCTGCGCGGCCGCAAAGGCCAGGTCTTCGCGCCAGGGGGCGGCAATGATCTGTACGCCCAGCGGCAGGCCGCCGCTGGCCTCGGGCCAAAGTGGCGCGGTCACGACCGGGCAGCCGGCAAACGAGATGGGCTGCGTCAGCAAGCCCATGGCGGCGCGGCAGGGAAGTTCGGTGCCGTTGATGTCCAGCCACTCGGTGCCGATGGGGGTGGCGCTGACCGGCGTGGCCGGCGCCAGCAGCAAGTCCCAGTCGCCAAACAGCGCATTGACGCGGTCGCGGTAGACGCGCCTGAAACGCTGCGCGCGCAAATACCAGTCCGCCGGTTGCAGGGCGCCGGCCACAAAGCGGTCAACCGACAGGGGCTCGAAGGCGTCGAGCTGGGTGCGCAAGTCGTCCAGGTGCAGGCTACCGCCTTCGCTGGCGGTGATGATGAAAGCCGCAGCGCGGGCCTGCGCCGCGTCGGGCCACTGCACGCTGGCCGTGGCGCCCAGCACGCGGGCGGCCAGCGCCACCACCTCGCGCGCCGGCGCGGTGGCATGCGCTTCAAAATAGCCGCCCAGCACGCCGATGCGCAAGTCCGCAGGCAAGCCGCCCAGCGAGGCCGCCACGCCTTGCACGCGGCGCGCATGGCAACCGGGGTCCAACGGGTCGGCGCCCTGCAAGGCGTCATAGGCCAGCGCTAGGCCGGCCAGGCTGCCGGCCATCGGCCCAAGGTGGTCGATGCTGTGAACAAACGGAAAGCTGCCGCGCCTGGACAAGCGGCCAAAGGTGGGCTTGAGGCCCCAGACGCCGCACAGCGAGGCCGGCACGCGGATCGAGCCATTGGTGTCCGAGCCCAGCGACAGCGGCACCTGGCCGGCGGCCACCGCCGCGCCCGAGCCGCCAGACGAACCGCCGCTAATGCGGCCCAGGTCGTGCGGGTTATGGCAGGGGCCGTAATGGGTGTTTTCGGTGGTGAATCCGTAGGCGTACTCGTCCATGTTGAGTGCGCCCACCAGCACCGCGCCGGCCGACTGCATGCGCCGCACCAGCACCGCGTCGGCTTCGGCCGGCGGGTGGCTGCGGTGGATGACCGAGCCGGCCACGGTGACTTCGCCTTCGATGTCATAGAGGTTCTTGACTGCGTAAGGCACGCCGGCCAGCGGGCCCAGCGCCTGCGGCGCGCGCGCCCGCTGCGCATCGACCGCGTCAGCCTCGGCGCGGGCGCGCTCCCGGGTGTGCAGCGTGAAGGCGTTGACCGCGCCGTCCGTGGCCTCGATGCGCGCCAGGCTGGCGTCGAGCAACTCGCGCGCGCTGACCTGGCCCTCGCGCACCGCCGCAGCCATCAGCGCGGCATCGCCCTTGAAGTCGGCCAGCGCGCTCATGAACCCAGCCCTCTGAACGGGTTCGCTGCAAGGTCTTGTGGAAAGGGTGCCGGGCAGTAAATTTCGGCCAGCTCGTCATGCGGCGCCAGCGCAGCACCCTCGAGCAGGCGGGCCATGGCGGCGGTGCGCTGCAAGTGCGCCAGCACGCGCCGGGCGCGCGGCTCGTCAAGCGACAGACCCAGCACCTCGGCCATGGTGTTGACGTAGGCAAGGCCCAATGGGTCGTTCATTTGGTGCAAATCCTTGAAGAGGCGATGGCCCGGTTGGTGGGGTTTGGCTTGGTGGGATCGCGCACTGGCCAGGGCGCGCTCAGCGCCGCACTTCGCGCTGGAAGATTTCCAGGCTGCGTTTGCGGGTGTGAATGAAGCTCGACTCCGACAGCGTTTCCAGCGTGCGCGGCCGCGCGTCGGCATAGGGCAGGATCTCGGCCACGCGGGTGGGGCGCTTGGTCAGGAGCAGCACCTCGTCGGCCAGGTACACGGCCTCTTCGAGGTCGTGCGAGACCAGCAGCATGGTGGTGCCGGTCTGCATGAAGACTTCCTGCAATTTCTCGCGGATGAAAAGCGTCATTTCAAAGTCGAGCGCAGAAAAGGGCTCGTCAAGAAACAGCACTTCGGGCTTGGGCGCCAGCGCCCGCATGATCGAAGCGGTTTGCTGCTGCCCGCCCGAGAGCTCGTAGGGATAGCGGTTCAAATCAAACTTGACGTCGAACGAGACCACCAGTTCGGCCATGCGGCGGTCGACTTCGGCCTTGGACTTGCCTTCAAGTTTGAGCGGGTAGGCGATGTTGTCGATGGTTCGCATCCACGGAAACAGCGCTTCGCGGTAGTTCTGGAACACGTAGCCGATCTTGGTGTCCTTGAGGGTCTTCCCGTCAAACAGGATCTCGCCAGAGTCCACCGGCACCAGCCCGGCGATCATGTTGATCAGCGTGGACTTGCCGCAGCCGTTGGGGCCGAACACCGAGGTGATCTTGTGCTTGGGAATGTCCAGGTCAAAGTTTTCATAAAGCGGCCAGCCGGCAAAGTACTTTGTCAGGCCGCGAATGGTGATGTGCGTGCCGACCGGCCCCGGCCGGAAGGCCGGCACCGGGACATCGGCGCTGAAGGGGGCGTTCAATACAGTCATCTTCCACTCCAATGCACGATGCGGCGCTCGGCGAGCAAAAACAGGACATTCAGCGCGTAGCCCAGAACGCCAGCCGACAAGATAGCGGCATACATGCTTTTCACGTTGAGCACTTGCTGGGCGTCGATGATGCGGTGGCCCAGGCCGTTCTCGGAGCCGATGAACATCTCGGCAACGATGACGATCACCAGCGCCATGGACACCGCCGAGCGCAGACCCACGAAGGTCGGTTGCAGGCTTTCCCAGACCAGCACGTCCTTGAAGATCTGCCAGCGTGTGGCGCCCATCACGCGTGCGGCCATGACGCGCTGCTTGCGCGCATTGATCACGCCGTAAGCGCTGTTGAAGATGACGATCAGGAAGGCGCCGAAAGCGGCGATCGCCACCTTGTTGATATCGGACACGCCGAAGATCAGCAAGAACAGCGGGATCAGGGCCGACGAGGGCGTGGAGCGGAAAAAGTCGATCAGGAACTCGACGCTGCGGTAGGCTTTTTCGTTGCTGCCCAGCAGCACGCCCAGCGGAACGCCCAAAGCTGCGGCGATCAGGAAGGCTTGCAAGGTGCGCAGGAAAGTCACGCCAAAGTCCAGCAGCAGCGGCCCGCCGGCCAGACCCGTGACCAGCGCCACCAGCGTGGCCGAGGGGCTTGGCAGCAAGATGGCTTTGATAAAGCCAAAGCGCACCGCGATGTCCCAGACGATGAACAAAATCGCCGGGCCGATGAAGGGAATCAGGCGGCTGCTGGTCGGCGCCTTGGGCGGCAGGCTGGCGCTTGCGTTCGGGTTCGCGACCGGCGCCGTCCAGGCCTTGGACTGCGCGGTGGCCGCGGCCGTGCTGGTGCCCGCAGGTCGTTCGGCGGGCGCTGGCGCCGCGCCCGGGGTGCTCAGGTAAGGCATGACTTAGCCTTTGTAGAGCAGGCTGTCGACCAGGACCTTCTTGTCGAAGATGCCTTTTTCAGTGAACAGGTCGTAGAACTTCTGAAAGTAGGCAACGTCGCTGGGCTTGAACTCGTTGTAGAGCATGTAAGACGCCAGCGGCACTTCGCCGGTCAGTGCGCCTTCAATCGCGGTATAGCCTTTCATGAAAGCGCGCGCCTCGTTGGGTTTGGTGCGAACCAGCTCGATGCCGCGC
>CAJAOB010000023.1 GCA_903941205.1 uncultured Burkholderiales bacterium
CCCAGCACGATGTTGGGCCGAAAGCGCGCCATGGTCACAGGATCCTGTCCGGCGGCGCGCAGCTTGTAGTTCAGCCCGGCGAGTGAGGCTTCGCTGGTCAGCAGCAGCGGGTAGCCGTCGCTGAACTGATTCAGGGCCTCGACGCCGCCGGTCCAGTCCAGGCTGGAACTGCGCCGATGCGCCGGGTCAAAGCGCACCAGCCGCGCCTTGACGCCCAGAAAGTCGCTGAACCATTGGGCCGCCGTCGCGCCCATGTCGTAAGCTGCCACCTCCTCACCCCAGACGCTGGCGCGCACTGGCGCTTCCACCTGGTCAATGGCCAGGTGCAGCGCCAGCATGCCGGGCGCGCGCAGCACGATATCGTTGCTGCGAAGCTGGGGCACGACCAGCGCCATGCGCGGCAATTCGCGCTGGGTCAAAAAGTCGTTGTGCTCATCCACCACCATCCAGGCCCGGTCCAGATCCAGCCCGGTTTCGGTCACTATCGCTTCGTTCAGCGCCACGCCAGCGCAGGACTTGACCGGGTAGATGAAAAGCTGGGCAATCACGGCGCTGAATTCGGGCACTGGCGCTGGGCGGAGGGGATCGGTCACAAGAAATCCTTGGAGTGGGTCTGAGAGATTCTGGCTTGACGCCGGCTGGCAGGCATTTTGGCGCGCGCCGGACAAGCCTTGGTCAGCGCCGATTTTGCACTCGCTCCTAGAATGCGCCATGGCCAAGATTTTTGATGTTTGTATCCGAGGCGACGGTATTGTCGGCCGCAGCCTGGCGCTGCTGCTGGCGCGCGAACGCCTGCGCGTGGCACTGGTGACCCAGCCCGCGCCCGCCGCGGGCAAGGATGTGCGCGCCTACGCCCTCAATGCCGCTTCACGCGACTTGCTCATGCAGGTGCGCGCCTGGCCCGAAGGCCCCGCCGTCACACCGGTCAGCCAGATGCGCGTCTGGGGCGACAGCGGCGGCCAGCTCGACTTCATTGAGCCCGCAGCGGGCGCCGCCGGGGAGTCAGCCGCAGCGCTGGCCTGGATCGTTGACGTGCCTTCGCTGGAGCAGGAACTCGCGCAAGCGCTGCGTTTCGCGCCCGAAGTCGAGCGCATCGCCTCGCCGGCAGACGCCAAAGCGGCGCTCACCGTGGTGTGCGAAGGCCATAAAAGCAGCAGCCGGCGCGAATTCGGTGCGGCCTGGAGCGTCAAGCCCTACGCGCAGAAAGCCGTGGCGGCGCGCCTTTTGTCTGACCGGCCGCACGGCGGCGTGGCGCGGCAGTGGTTTGGCCAGGGGCAAGTGCTGGCCTTGCTGCCCATGTCGGGCGCCGACGGCAAGGCGCTGGCGCTGGTCTGGTCGGTGCCGCTGGCGCGGGCCGAGGCGCTTGAAAAAATGTCGGCCGACGAGTTGCTGGCCGCCCTGCACGAGGTCTGCGGCAACGAGGCTGGAACGCTGAGCGTGTCCAGCCCGGTGGCCAGTTGGCCGCTGAACTTGTCAAGGGCCGAGCGCTGGGTCGGCCCCGGCTGGGCGCTGGCCGGAGACGCCGCGCACACCGTGCATCCCATGGCCGGCCAGGGGCTGAACCTCGGCCTGGCGGACGCCCGGGCGCTGGCATGCACGCTGAAGGCGCGGGAATACTGGCGCTCGCTCGGCGACGAAAAGCTGCTGCGGCGCTACGAGCGCGCCCGCAAGGCCGATGTGCTGGCCATGGTCACCTTGACCGAGGGCTTGCACGGGCTGTTTGAACACTCCGACGCGCGCTGGCAGGCGCTGCGCAACTGGGGCATGAAGGGCGTGGAGCGAAGCGGCCCGCTGAAAGCCTGGCTGACGCGCCAGGCCACGGGCTGACGGCGCAGCTGCAGGGTCGGCCGCCTATGCCTGGCCGCACTATCGCCCTCTGGATGGACGCACAGACAGGTACAAAGCTGCAACTTTCAGGATTTCAGGATTTAAGGATTTTTAAAATGACCTACTTTTTTTCTACTCTCACCCGCATGGCGCAGCGCCAGCCCGGCGCTGCTCCCGGGTTCGGCCTCGGTTTCGGGCCTGCGATTGGCCTGGTTTTTCTTCTGCTGACGGGCACGCCAGCAGCAGCGCAGGAAGCGGCAATTCGCAAGAATTTGGCAGAGCGCCTGCCGATGCTGCCCAAGATCGAGGAAATCAACAAGACGCCCATGAACGGCTTGTACGAAATCCGGCTAAACGGCAACGATATTTTTTACGCCGACGCTGACGGCAGCTTCCTGATTCAGGGCAGCCTGATCGACACGCGCACGCAAAAGAACCTGACCGATGAGCGTACCGAGAAGCTCAACGCCGTGGCCTTCGACACGCTGCCCTTGAAGGACGCCTTCACCGTTGTGCGTGGCAACGGCAAGCGCAAGATGGCGGTCTTTGAAGACCCGAACTGCGGCTATTGCAAGCGCTTTGAGCGCGATCTGCAAAAGGTCAGCGACGTGACGATTCACCTTTTCCTGCTGCCCATCCTGGGTCCGGGCTCGACCGAAAAGTCCAAGGCCGTGTGGTGCGCCAAAGACAAAGCCAAGGCCTGGACCGACATGATGGTGCGTGACCAGAACGTGGCCGCCGGCAACTGCGACACGTCGGCATTGGCGCGCAATGTCGAGTTTGCCAAAAAGCACCGCATCAGCGGCACGCCCACCTTGATCTTTGCCGACGGCATTCGCGTACCCGGCGCCATCAGCGCGCCGCAAGTCGAGAAATACCTGGCTGAAGCCAGGGTGCCCTGAACCGGCCAGCAAGCCCGCTAAGGCAGCCCGGGCTGCGGGCGGGGGTTTTGAGTTTGGCAAGAAGCGCTGCGTTATTCTTGGCTCACTCCAACGGATTGCTCTCATGCCGACTCCCTCCAAAAGCTCCCGCACCCGCCCCGCCCCCAGCCCGGCGCTTGACTACCGCGTCGAAATCGCCAACCTGAACGCGCACCTTTTCAAGGTCACGCTGACGATCGCCGAGCCGGCAGCCTTGCAAACGGTGTCGCTGCCGGTGTGGATTCCGGGCAGCTACCTGGTGCGCGAATTCGCCGGCCAGTTGCAAGGGCTGCGCGCCCGTCAGGGCAGCCGCGCGCTGGCGGCCGGCCAGCTGACGCAAACCGACAAATGCACTTGGCAGGTGCGCTGCGCTGCGGCCCGTCCCCTGGTGCTCATGTACGAGGTCTACGCCAACGACGCCTCGGTGCGCACCAGCGCGCTCAATGACTTGCGCGGCTTTTTCAACGGCACCAGCTTGTGCCTGCGGGTTCACGGCCAGGAGCAAGCGCTGCACGAGCTCGAAGTGGTGGCGCCCGCAAGTCGGCCAGACTGGTCGCTGGCCACCGCACTGACGCCGCACAAGGTGGCGAAAAGCGGTTTTGGCAGTTACCGCGCGCAAAGCTACGATGAACTCGTTGACGGCCCGGTGGAAATGGGCGCGTTCTGGAGCGGCAGCTTCAAGGCCGGCGGCGTGCCGCACCGCTTTGTGGTGGCCGGCGCGGCGCCCAGTTTTGACGGCGCGCGCTTGCTGGCAGACGCGCAGAAAATCTGCGAGGCGCAAATCCGCTTTTGGCACGGCAGCAAAAAACCGCCTTTCAAGCACTACCTGTTCATGCTCAACGCGGTCGACGACGGCTACGGCGGCCTTGAACACGGCCACTCGACCGCCTTGATCTGCAACCGGCGTGACTTGCCGCGCCAGGGCGAACCCAAGGTCAGCGAAGGCTACACCACCTTGCGCGGCCTCATCAGCCACGAATATTTCCACACCTGGAACGTCAAGCGCCTGCGGCCCGCCGAACTGGCCCGCTACGACTACACGCGCGAGAACTACACCGAGCTGCTGTGGTTTTTTGAAGGCTTCACCAGCTATTACGACGACCTGCTGCTGCGCCGCTGCGGCTTGCTGGACAACGCCAGCTACCTCAAGCTGCTCAACAAGACCGTCAACCAGGTGATGCAAAGCCCGGGACGGCTGGTGCAGTCGGTGGCCGAGGCCAGCTTTGACGCCTGGGTCAAGTACTACCGACCGGGCGAAAACACGCCCAATGCCACGGTCAGCTACTACAGCAAGGGGGCGCTGGTGGCGCTCTGCCTGGACTTGAGCCTGCGCGCGCCTGCGGGCGAGGCCAAGGCCTCATCGCTGGATGCGGTCATGCGCCTGCTGTGGACGCGCTGCCAGGGCGGCCCGATGAGCGAGAGCGACCTGGCCGCCGCGCTGCTGGCGGCCAGCGGCCGGCACTTTGACGCCGAACTCGCCAGCTGGGTGCACGGCAAAGGCGAGTTGCCGCTGAAGGAATTGCTCGAGCGCCACGGCGTGGGCGTGCTGCAAGAGCCGGCGCAGCTCGCACAGCGCCTGGGCTTGCGCGTGGCCGAGTCGCAAGGCATCGTGGTGAAAACCGTGCTGCGCGGCAGCGCGGCCGAGCAAGCGGGATTTTGCGCGGGCGACGAGTGGCTGGGTCTGGAGCCAGCCACCAAGGTCAAAAGCGGCCAGGCAACGGCCGCAGGCTGGCGCCTGAACAAACTCGACGACCTGCTGCTGTATGCCGGCAAGCAAACCAAAATGCTTGCGCTGGTCGCGCGCGACAAGCGCCTGCTGCGCCTGAACCTGAGCCTGCCGCCGCCCGAGAACACCTGGCGACTTGCCGCCAAGGACGCCAGCTTGCTGGACGCCTGGCTGAACCACGCCGCCTGAGCCGGCCGTGGCTGGCTTGCCAATGCCACCTGGCGGCGAACGCGAGTTCCACCAGCTGCCCGATTTATCGAAAAAAACCAAGGAAGCCCATGAATTACGAAACCATTCTCGTCAGCACCCAAGGCCCGGAAAGCCGCCAGGTCGGCATCATCACGCTGAACCGACCCAAGCAGCTCAACGCCCTGAACGACCAGCTGATGGACGAACTCGGCGCAGCGCTCAAGGCTTTGGATGCCGACGCGGGCATCGGCTGCATCATCCTGACCGGCAGCGAAAAGGCTTTTGCGGCCGGCGCCGACATCAGCGCCATGGCCAAATTCGACTTTGCAGATGTCTACGGCCGGGACTTCATCACCCGCAACTGGGAACAGATTCGCAGCGTGCGCAAGCCGGTGATTGCTGCCGTCAGCGGTTTTGCGCTGGGCGGCGGCTGCGAGCTGGCCATGATGTGCGACTTCATCATTGCCGCGGACAACGCACGCTTTGGCCAGCCCGAAATCAAGATCGGCATCATTGCCGGCGCTGGCGGCACGCAGCGACTACCGCGCGCCGTCGGCAAGTCCAAGGCGATGGACATGGCACTGACCGGACGCATGATGGACGCGCACGAAGCCGAGCGCGCCGGGCTGGTCAGCCGCGTTGTTGCGCCCGACAAGCTCATGGACGAAGCGCTGGGCGCCGCGCTGATGATCTGCGATTACGGCCAGAACAGCGTGATGGCCACCAAGGAAGCCGTCAACCGCGCCTTTGAAAGCGGCCTGTCCGACGGCCTGATGTTCGAGCGCCGCCTGTTTCACTCCATGTTCGCCACCAGCGACCAAAAAGAAGGCATGGACGCCTTCCTGAGCAAACGCAAGCCAGTCTTCACGCACCGCTGAAACCGC
>CAJAOB010000024.1 GCA_903941205.1 uncultured Burkholderiales bacterium
CGGCATCCCGGAGCTGTCCTTCAATTTGATTGCAGGCGAGCCTGGAAGCGGTAAGACCACGCTCGCGCATCAAATCATGTTCTCCCTGGCCTCGCCAGAATGCAAGACGCTGTTTTTCACCGTGGTGGGCGAGCCCCCGCTCAAGATGCTCCGGTATCAACAGCAGTTTGCATTTTTTGACACCGACCAGGTCAACAAAACCATCCGCTATGTGAATCTGGCCGATGTCTTGCGGGAGGGCGACTTTGATCAAGTCCTCCAGCGCATCACGGACGAGGTGCGCGACTTCGATCCGCGCCTGGTGTTTGTGGACTCCTTCAGGTCGGTGGTCCAAGCAGGCAGTGCCAACGGCGCCCCGTCAGAATCCTTGCAACACTTTATCCAGCAACTGGGGATGGAGATGACCAGTTGGCAAGCAACGACTTTCCTGATCGGCGAGTACACCGCGCCTGAGGCCGACTTGACACCGATCTTCACGGTGGCCGACGGCATCATCTGGTTGTCGCAGCTGACGCATCACGATTCCATCGTCCGCAAGATTCAGGTGGTCAAGATGCGGGGGCAATCCCAAAAAATGGGACTGCATACCTATCGAATCGGATCGCAGGGCATCGAAGTCTTTCCTCGCATGATCCTCGATTCCGGCGCAGTACATGTCAGCGGCGACAAGCGGCTGTCGCTGGGCGTGCCCGCCCTGGATCAGATGATGGGCGGAGGCCTGCCCGCTGCGTATTCGATGTTGCTGGTGGGACCGTCCGGGTCCGGCAAGACGGTACTGGCCACCGAGTTTTTGCAGGCCGGCGTCGGACTCGGAGAGCCTGGCGTGATCGCGGCTTTCGAGAAGAGCCCCAACCAATTGTTGAGCCAAAAGCTCAATCGATTGATCACACAGGGCCATGTGGGTCTGATTGACACCCGGGCTCTGGACCTGACCATTGACGAAATCCTGCACGATCTGGTGACCCTGATCAAGAAAATGGGCGCCAAGCGCGTCGTGATTGACTCCTTGTCAGGTTTCGAACTGGCACTGGCCCCGGTGTTCCGAGAAAATTTTCGCGAGACGCTTTACCGGCTGGTGGCCGTACTCACCGGCATGGGCGTGACGGTGGTGATGACGGCCGAACTGGAAGACCGCTACACCGACCTGCGCTTTAGCGCCTACGGCAATGCCTTCCTGGCCGACGCCATCGTCATGCAGCGCTACTTGGAACTCAATGGGCAACTTCGCAAGATCATTGCCGTCGTGAAAGTCAGAGCCAGTGAGCACAGCAAGGACCTGCGCTTCTATGACTTCCAGAACGGCGAGATGCGGATCGATCCAACAGCGGTGCCCTACAGCAATGTCCTGTCCGGCCGGGTCGATTCAGGCCTGGAGTTGCCGGTGGGCTGACATGGGACTTGTGTCCTCTTGAAGGATCCCCTGGAAGGGGACAGGTCAAGCTTGCAGCGGTAAGCAAGACGATGCCGCTTCAGTGCGTATGAGCGAGGGCTTAGGCGCCCATCTTGAGCCGACCGCCAGCTGGTAGATTAGGTACCCTTTCTGCAGCAACTGGGACCAAAAAGCATGGGCGTGCCCGTCATTGA
>CAJAOB010000025.1 GCA_903941205.1 uncultured Burkholderiales bacterium
AGACGCTTGGTAACAAGCGCTGCGATATCCGCTTCTGGCCGCGCGCCATAATGCGAAATGATTTCAGCCGCGCATATGGCACCCATCGTAAGGCATTCCGCCATAGGACGGCCCTGCGTAAGACCCGCAAACACACCAGCTGCGAACAGATCCCCAGCACCAGTGGTATCAACCAGCTGCGCCACAGGCTCAGCGCCCACTCCAGTGCGTACACCATTTTCGACCGCAATGGCGCCCTGTTCGCCGCGCGTACATACAAGCAACGGGACTTTGGCAGCGATAGCAGCGACCGAAGCTTCGAAATCATCGCTGTTATTCAGTGCGCAGATTTCAACTTCGTTGGAAAACAATATGTCAATGCGTCCAGCTTCCATCTCGGCCAAGAAATCTGGACCGTGGCGCGAAATCACAAAAGCATCTGACAGTGTCAAAGCTACCTTGCGGCCAGCCGCGCGCGCGACGTCAATCGCGGTGCGCATCGCGGCACGTGGTTCCTCTGGGTCCCACAAATAGCCTTCAAGATAAAGAATCGCGGCGCTTTCGATTAAGGATTTGTCGATCACGGTTGCAGGCAGATATTGCGATGCCCCTAAAAAGGTGTTCATCGTGCGCTGCGCATCGGGGGTGACCAAAATGTAGCAGCGCGCGGTTGATGGCGCGCCGTCGCGGGCAGGAATATCGAAATGAATGCCGCCTGCGCGAATGTCATGCGCGAACACTTCACCAAGCTGGTCCGTCGCAACTTGCCCGATAAAAGCCGTCTTGTGTCCAAGCCGTGCAAGTCCCGCCAAGGTGTTGGCGGCCGAACCACCGCTGATTTCACGGGCTGGCCCCATATGCGCATACAAAGCTTGCGCGCGCGCTTCGTCGATAAGCTGCATGCTGCCCTTTGTCAGACCTTCGCTTGCGATAAACGCATCATCGGTATCGGCAATGATATCCACAATCGCGTTACCAATTGCGAGTACGTCGAAACGGGTATCAGTCATCAGGGTTCCTATTTAAGCCAAGCGCGCCCTAGTGGGGTTGGACATTTCCGGCAAGCGCTTTAGAACGGCGCAATGTTCCAATCGCTGATGCTTTCGTTCCAAAGTTTGTCCGACCGGCGCATCGCTGCTGTCATGGTCAAAGTGGTCCTTCTGACCATCATAAGCTTTTTTGCTCTGGGCGCTGGTCTTTGGTTTGCCCTACAATGGCTGTTCGCTTGGCTCCATGTGGAGGATGGAGGATTTTGGTCTGGCTTGCTATCTGTAGCTGTTATCGTCTTGTCGGGCGCCCTATTGTTCCGCGTTGTCACGGTCGCAATTACGTGGATTTTTGCCGACGATATTATCGATGCCGTGGAGGATCAATTTTATCCGCAGCACGCCGCCTTCGGGAAACGGCCAAGCTTTGGCGCGGGCTTAAAAATGGCCATGAAGTCCATTGTGCGGGTGGCTGGCTATAATCTGCTCGCTCTACCCCTATACTTGCTCCTGCTGTTTACAGGCGTCGGCACGGCCATTGCCTTTCTGCTGATCAACGCGTTGCTTCTGGGTCGCGACCTTGAAGATATGCTCATCGCACGCCACGGAAAGTCGAAGGGCGCAATCAACAAGCTGCCACGGCTGATGCTTGGTCTTCTTGGCACCGCTGGAATGCTGATGCCGTTCGTCAATCTTCTCGTGCCAGTTTTGGCAACAGCAATGGCCGTTCATTTGGTTCACTCCGGAAATAGGTCGTGATTAAAATAGCCATCCCTCTCACTTTAGGTACGTTGCTGCTGGCTGGCAGCGTTTCGGCACAGGAGGCGCGACGCCCGGCGGCACGTCCCCCCGCACCTGTGGAGCGTACCGCTGTGTCTTTACCTGCCCGGCCTATTGTCGTCGCGCGTGGTCTTGAGAGTGTGATCGGGAAGGATATCAGCGCATTGAAACGCCAATTCGGCGAACCGCGGCTTGATGTTGTCGAAGTCTATGGCCGCAAGTTACAATTTGTCGGCAAGCCATGCATCCTCGACGCTTTTCTTTATCCCGAAAGTAAGGGTGGCCGAGAAGTCGTCACTTATGTCGATGCGCGAAGAAGCGACGGTGCTGCCGTAGACCGCGCCGCATGCATTGAGGCATTGCAGCGCCGCTAGCGAGCAGTCATATCGCTATCGCCAGTTGCAATGTCCCATTCAGCGCGCACCGAGGGATCCTGCTCATCCGCCAACAATTCCCGCCGCCTGCGGTCAAGCTTCTCAGGCGACAGCCTCGACAATGCCCATATCGCTGCCCCGCGCACAACGGGGGCCGGGTCATGCAGCAATGCTTCGACCTGTGCGATGACCCCTGCATCGCCGCCATTGCCTGCGGCGATCAGAACATTGCGGACAAAGCGATCACGGCCAATCCGCTTAATCGGCGATCCTGAAAATAGCTTTCGAAAAGCGGCATCATCCAAAGTAAGCAAATCGGCAATTTGGGGCGCCACCAGTGCAGCGCGCGGCAAGAACGCCTTATGCGCAGCCGCCGCTTCGGCAAACTTGTTCCAAGGACAGACCGCAAGGCAATCATCACAACCATAAATGTGATTGCCCATTAAGGGACGTAATTCAGGATCAATCGGCCCCTTATGCTCGATGGTGAGATAGGAAATGCAGCGGCGCGCATCT
>CAJAOB010000026.1 GCA_903941205.1 uncultured Burkholderiales bacterium
AGCAGGCGCAAGCCTTTGACCGAGTCGTTGATCAAGGTGAAAGCCGGGCCCTGAAGCAGCTCTGGCGGGCGAAATTCGAGTGCAATCCGGCCCCAGATCAACTGCACCAACTCGATGATGACGTAGGACAAGCCAAAGGTGATGAGCAGTTCGGGCACATGCCCAAACTTGTGAACACGCCGAAGGCACAAGCGCTCAAACAGCGCCCCCATGGCGCCCACCACCAGCGGCGCCAGCAACAGCGCCGGCCAGAAGCCCGTGAAGCGGGAAATCGTGTAGCCCACATAAGCGCCAAGCATGTAAAAGCTGGCATGGGCGAAATTCAGCACGCCCATCATGCTGAAAATCAGCGTCAGGCCCGAACTGAGCATGAACAGCAGCAGCCCGTAGCTCAAACCATTGAGCATCGAGATGATGAAAAACTCCATGGCGAATGACCTTTCTCAGCGGAGAAACAAGGTGGCAATGTGAGAAGCTGACAAGGCTGCAATCCGGGAGAGTTGGCGCCTTGGATGGTCCCGGGGGTCCGGCGAGTCTGAAACGAGGCAGGCCAAGTCTGATTCAAGCCAGATTCAAGCCTTTTTTCAGGCCAGATTCAGGCACAGCGCAAAACCGCCTGCCTGATACCCCACCTGCCAGCCTTCAACAAAAAAAAGAGCCCGACACGGCACCCCGTTCGGGCTCGGGCTGTGGCTCCAGACCGGGCTTGCACCCGGGGATGAAGCCGCCGCAAATCAGGGGCGCTTCATCTGGCAGCTGGTTGGTGTGCTGGAGATGTAGTTCGGGTACTCCTTGAGCGGCACCAGCGTCATGCCGGTGTTCTCGGGGCTGTACGGGTACTTGGCGCTGGCCTTCTCCCAAACCGACATGTACAGCGGCTGCTGCAACTGGTGGTCGGCCTTGCGAATCTCGACTTCACCATTGAAACTCTTGACTCGAATGCCTTCAAGCGCTGCAGCCACCTTGACCGGGTCAGTCGAGTTGGCCTTGGCCATGGCCGCACCCAGGGTCTCGAAAATGCGGATGGTCGAGCCGGTGTAGAAGTCGTCCTTGTACTTGGTCTTGAACTCGCTCATCCACTTGTCCATCTGCCCACCCATGTTGTAGTGGTTGTAGGCGATCTGGTAGACCCGGCCGGCGCCGTTGCTGCCCAGCGCCGTGGGCGTGCCAGTCACGCCAGCGTAGTAAGTGAAGAATTTGCCGTTGTAGCCGCCTTCGTTCGCCGCCTTGACCAGCAACGACAGGTCTGAGCCCCAGTTGCCGGTGATCACGGTGTCCGCGCCCGCGGCCTTGATCTTGGCAATGTACGGAGCGAAGTCACGCGTCTGGGCCAGCGGATGGAGGTCCTCGCCGACGATCTGGATGTCGGGACGCTTGCGCGCCAGGGTCTCTTTGGCGTACTTGGCCACTTGCACGCCGTGCGAGTAGTTCTGACCCAGGATGTAGACCTTCTTGATGTCTTTTTGCTCACCGATGAAGCTCGACATGGCTTCCATTTTCATGGAGGTGTCTGCGTCAAAGCGGAAATGCCAGTAGCTGCACTTGCTGTTGGTCAGGTCCGGGTCCACCGCCGAGTCATTGAGGTAAATCACCTCCTTGCCGGGGTTACGCTCGTTGTGCTTGCTGATCGCGTCGGACAGGGCCAGCGCCACCGAAGAGCCATTGCCCTGAATGATGTAGCGCACGCCCTGATCAATCGCGGCCTTGAGCGCGTTCAGGCTCTCGGCCGGGCTGAGCTTGTTGTCCATGCCCGTGACTTCAAAAGTCACGCCAGCCGGATTGCCCGCGCCGCTGAACTTTTCCGCAAAGAACTGGTAGCCCTTGAGCTGGCTCACGCCGACCGGGCCAAGCAAGCCGGTCTGCGCATCGATGCGGACCATCTTGACGACCTGACCCGCCAGCGGACCTGCCTTGGCCGGTGCGGCCTTGGCAGGTGCGGCCCCTTTGGCTGGCGCCTGCGCGAAGCTCACGCCCGAAAAAAGCACCGCTGAAGCCACAGCCAGCAAAGCGAAATGCCGACGTGGAAAACGGGGGGAACTGTGCATGTCTGTCTCCTGCTTGGGGGTTGAAATCAAAGGACTTAGCGTAGATGAAAACGTGACCACGAATCCTCAGGGAATGCACCTAGCCATGTCGCTGGCGAGACTTCTTTTCACGCTGAGCTCTTGCGTTTTTGGCCGCGCGTTGCACGGCCGGGCTCAGGCGGGCAGCTTGTAGTCCTTGAGGAGTTCGCGCAACTTGGTCTTGAGCATCTTGCCGGTCGCGCCAATCGGGATGGCGTCGACAAACACCACGTCGTCGGGGATCTGCCATTTGGCGGTTTTGCCTTCGTAGAACT
>CAJAOB010000027.1 GCA_903941205.1 uncultured Burkholderiales bacterium
AGGGATCATGTTCAAAACTCCGCCCGCCCCCTCGATTAAGGCACGCAAATTGCTGGCTCTAACGACATGAAACAAACAGACCTTGGCCTCGATCTCAGTACCCGGCGCACGCGCAAGCAAGTCTTGCTCAGTGAAATGAACCAGGTCATGCCCTGGAGCGATTTGTTGGCGCTCATTGCGCCGCACGCACCGGTGGCCAAGACCGGACGCCCGCCATTTGATCTGGCTTTGATGCTGCGCATTCACTGCCTGCAGCAATGGTTTGGTCTGTCTGACCTGGGCGCCGAAGAAGCCTTGTTCGAGACCCGCTTCTACCGGGACTTTGTCGGCATCAGCGGCACCCAGCGCATTCCAGACCGGGTCAGCATCCTGCGCTTTCGGCACCTCCTCGAAGAGCACGAGCTGAGTCCCAAGATCCTGCAAGTCATCAACGCCAAGTTGGCCGCTCACGGCCTGCTGCTCAAGACCGGCACCGTGGTGGACGCCACTTTGATTGCTGCACCCAGTTCGACCAAGAACAAGTTCGGTGAACGCGACCCCGAGATGCATCAGGCAAAGAAGGGTAACCAGTGGCACTTCGGCATGAAAGCCCATATCGGGGTGGACGCTGAGTCCGGCCTCGTGCACACCGTCATCGGCACGGCGGCCAACGTCAACGATGTCACGCAAGGCCATGCGCTCTTGCACGGCGAAGAACAACTGGTCTTTGCTGATGCGGGCTACCAAGGCGCCAGCAAACGACCTGACGCCACTGGCGTGGCTTGGCATGTGGCCATGCGGCCTGGAAAGCGCAAGGCACAAAAGCACACGCCCTGGGGCGCAGTGAACGAGCAAGCCGAACAACTCAAAGCCAGCGTGCGGGCCAAGGTGGAGCATCCGTTTCGGGTCATCAAGCGCCAGTTCGGGCACGTCAAGGTGCGCTACCGGGGACTGGCCAAGAACACTGCCCAACTGATCACGCTGTTTGCGCTGTCCAACATCTGGATGGCTCGACGCAGCCTGATGCAGGGCGCGCAGGGATGAGTGCGCCTGCAAACAGCCAACAGGCTGCAAAAGGCCTGAAAAATGACCTCTTGCTGCCTTTAAGAGGCGTAATCGACGCTGCCGTTTCAACAGGTGGGACCTATTCGCTTATGTCTGGCTCTCAAGCTGAGTTTTGGACATGATCCCTAGCTGCGCGACGCGCAGAAAACCGATCTCTATCTCATAAGCCAACAATACCGGCAAGCTGCCTTGTGCGGGAGTATGACCCGCCCCGCCGTTGAACCGAGCGAGTTTGCGTGCGCTACCAGGTCATCGAATGCAGGCAAAACAAGCGCGCGCTGAATGGGGCGCCTGCACGCGCTGGCTCAGCTGTGGTGAGAAACCAAATTTCGCAGCTCGAAGCCCGGAGCCCGGCGCCCGGAGCCTGCCGGCATGAATTAGCCTTTGATATTAGCCTTTGAAGTAAGTTTGACGCCAACCCAAAAAAATCAAATCAGGGTCAACGAATTTCATCCGGATACCTTGGCGGAGCCAGTCCTATGGGAGATCGTGATGTTGCGCCGGGTTGAAAAAAGCTGGGTGGCGGAGTAAACCGCAATCCGGGATTTACCGGGACGATCACCGGTGGCGCGACTACGCTCGGACTGTAGCCAAACTGACCGGCACTGAAATTTTGGGCGCCAGATCGATTACTCAATAATATCGCTCCGTCTATCACAGAAGTGTAAAGGCCTGGGGCCAGACCCGGCGCAGGGGTCTGACTCGATGCTGGCGCCATGACCGTCAGAAATAATGCAGCAGTAAAAATCCAATTATTTAAAAATATTTTTTTGCTCATATACATTTGCACTTTCTTTGCCGATAAAAGAGTAATAAAGCATACTTCTTGCTGGCTTTCACATCTATTATGTCCGGCGACTGACTTCCGATCAAGAGTATATTTAATCGGCAGCTGTATTCAAGTACGCCGCTCACCACCTTAAACAAAAGATTGTCCCAAGGCTGATCCCCGCACATCCTCGTGAATTGTGCGGGTCGCCCAAGCAAGCGTTCGGGCTTGACCCACCTTCACAACCCGCGTCGATGCCCCTAATGCCGAACTACGGAAGTGTTCTGGCGCAGCGAAAC
>CAJAOB010000028.1 GCA_903941205.1 uncultured Burkholderiales bacterium
TGCGGCATGACTTCGTGCAGTTTCATGGCGTCATGGCCGGCGCCGCTGGGCATGCGGTGCAGCGGCAGGCCGAGCGCGCCGACGGCCGCTTCCCAGCGGGCTTGCCAGGCCGGTGCGCTCGGCGCAGCGGCGGCGCGCATGGTTTCTTCCACCGTGTAGCGCACGCCGCGGCGCTCGCAGATGCGCTGCAATTCGGCCAGGATATCGGCTGCAATTGCGTCGCGCTGGGCGTTGACGGGCGCGCGCATGTCAAGCGAAAACAGGCAGCGCCCAGGCACCACATTGACCGAGCCGTTGGGCACTTGCAGCATGCCGATGGTGGCCACGGAGTCACCGTCTTTGAGCGCACGTTGCTCCACATACAAAGCCAGTTCGGCCAGGGCGGTGGCCGCGTCGGCGCGCCGGTTCATCGGCGTGGTGCCGGCGTGGCTGGCGGTGCCAATGATCTCGCACTGCAAACGCACGCTGCCGTTGATCGACGTGACGATGCCCAGCGGCATGTCCAGCTCGTTGAGCACCGGGCCTTGCTCAATATGCACTTCAACAAAGCCCAGGTAGTCGGCTGGTTGGCGTTGCAGCTTGGGGATGTCGTCAACGTTCAAGCCCGCATGCGCCATGGCCTGGCGCATGGTGATGCCGTCGGCGTCTTTCTGCTCCAGCCATTCGGGTTTGAAGTCGCCGATCAGTGCGCCCGAGCCTAAAAAGGTGGCTTTGTAGCGCTGGCCTTCTTCTTCAGCAAAGGCCACCACTTCAAAGTGAAAGGGCAGGCGCTTGCCCTGGCGGTGCAACTCACGCACGCAAGCCATGGGCGTGAAAATGCCCAGGCGCCCGTCGTACTTGCCGCCGTTGCGCACGGTGTCGTAGTGCGAGCCGGTCATCAGGGTTTTGGCGTTGGGCGTTGCGGCGCGGTAAACGCCGACCACGTTACCCACGGCGTCAATCGTCACGTCGTCAAAGCCGCAGTCGCGCATGCCGGCCTCGATGTACTCTGCGCAGGCGCGGTGCGCGTCGGTCAGGTAGGTGACGGTGAGCTGGCCTTTGTCGGCGTAGCCCGGGTCGCTGAAGGCGCTGAGTTCTTCTTGCCAGTCCCACACCTGGTTGCCCAGCAAGGGCTCGTAGCCAAACTTGTCGTTCAGCCTGATCTCTGCAATCCGGTTGATGTTGCGCAGGCATTCCTGCCGCTCAAACTCGGGGTGGCCAGCCAAGCGCCGCGAAAATGTTTCGATGATCTGCTGCTTGTTCAGCCCCAGGCCACGCGGGCCGCGCACGGCCAGAATGAAAGGAAAACCGAACTTGGCGTTGTAGTCGGTATTGAGCTTCTGGATCAGCGCAAATTCTTCAGGCGTGCATTGCGTCAGTCCCGCCTTGCCTTGCTCGTTGGTGGACTCGGCCGTCAGGCTTTTGCTGACCATGGCTTTGCCCGCCAGTTCCGGGTGGGCCTGGATCAGGGTGATCTGCATCTCTTTGCTGGCTGCGTGAAGCACTTGTGCGAGTTTCTGCTTCAGGTCGGTCAGCGACTTGAAGGGCCGTCCGGCCAGCGCCTGGTCGGCCACCCAGGGCGAGTGCTCGTAAATGCCGTCGAGCAGCGCCAGTGCTTCGGCGTGGGGGGCGCTGTTGATTTGTTCAATGCTCAGGGTCATGCGGGTCTTTCTTTGGGGTGCCCCAAGCGGCTCAGGCCGGGTTGAATGGGTGCGTGGCTTGCCAGTGGCGCGCGATGTCTATGCGCCGGCAAACCCAGACCTTGTCATGTTTGGCGACATGGTCCAAAAAGCGTTGCAGCGCCACCAGCCGGCCGGGCCGCCCGAGCAAACGGCAATGCATGCCGATGCTCATCATCTTGGGTGCGTTCTGGCCGTTGGGGTCGCCTTCGGCATAGAGCGCGTCAAAGCTGTCGCGCAGGTAAATAAAGAAGTCTTCCGCCTGCGCAAAACCTTGCGGCAATGCAAAACGCATGTCGTTGGTGTCCAGCGTGTAGGGCACCACCAGGCGCGGCACCACGGCGCCGTCGGTGCGCTTGACTTTCATCCAGAAGGGCAGGTCGTCGCCGTAGTAGTCGCTGTCGTACAGCAGGCCGCCA
>CAJAOB010000029.1 GCA_903941205.1 uncultured Burkholderiales bacterium
CGGTCGGCGACACCGGCCAGCACGCGGTTCGCCATGCCGGCGACCGAGTTTTGCTCGTGCAAGACCAGCGGCTTGCCCAGCAGCACACTCATCATTCCAGCGGGAAACGTGATGTAGCCGCCCAGTCCGACCACCACGTCGGGCCGCACCCGGCGCAGCACCTGGATGCTTTGCCAAAAGGCTTTGAGCAGTCCCAGCGGCAGCCACGCCAGCGTCAACATGCCTTTGCCGCGAACGCCCGAAAAATCAATCGCCTCGAACGCAATGCCACGCGGCGGCACCAGCTGGCTTTCCATGCTCGGTTGGGCCGCGCTGCCCTTGCCACCCAACCAGTGCACCCGCCAGCCACGCTCCCGCAGCGCCTCGGCCACGGCCAGGCCGGGGAAAATATGGCCGCCAGTACCTCCTGCCATGACCAGCGCCGTTTTTGTCGTTGTCACAGCCGGCCTCCCCGCATCAGCACGCGGTTTTCGTAGTCGATGCGCAGCACCACGGCCAGCGCGACCAGGGTCATCAGGATCGCGGAGCCGCCGTAGCTCATCAGGGGCAGCGTGAGGCCCTTGGTCGGCAGGGCACCCAGATTCACGCCGATGTTGATGAAGGCCTGAAAGCCGATCCAGATACCCACGCCTTGGGCCACGAGGCCGGGAAACAGCCGGTCCAGGGCGATGGACTGGCGGCCGATGTGAATGATGCGGCGGGTCATCCACAGGAACAGACCCAGCACGATCAGCACCCCGAGCAGGCCGAACTCTTCGCCAATCACCGCAAGCAGGAAGTCGGTATGAGCTTCGGGCAGCCAGTGGAGTTTTTCGACACTGCCGCCCAAACCCACGCCCCAGAACTCGCCCCGCCCCAGGGCGATCAGCGAGTGCGACAACTGGTAACCCTTGCCCAGGGCGTGCTTTTCGTCCCAAGGGTTGAGGTAGGCAAAAATCCGCTCGCGCCGCCAGTCACTGAGCGCGACCATCAGTCCAAAGGCGATGACGACCACGGTCGAAATGGCGAAGAACATGCGCGCGTTGACGCCGCCCAGAAAAAGAATGCCCATGGCAATCACCGAGATCACCATGAAGGCGCCCATGTCCGGCTCGGCCAGCAGCAGCACGCCCACCACCGCCAGCGCGGCGGCCATGGGCAGGACGGCGCGGAAAAAGCGCTCCTTGACGTCCATCTTGCGCACCATGTAGTCGGCCGCGTAGAGCAAGACCGCAAACTTGGCCAGCTCGGAAGGCTGAAAGTTCATGAAGCCCATGGAGATCCAGCGCCGTGCGCCATTGACACCCTTGCCAATGAAGGGCAGCAGCACCAGCCCCAGCAGTACCAGTGAGGCAATGAACAGCCAGGGGGCAGATTTTTCCCATACCGACAGCGGAACCTGAAAGGCGATCAGCGCCACCACGAAGGCCAGCGCCAGAGACATCAGGTGACGCAGCAGGAAGTGGTTGTGCGAGTAGCGTGCGAATTACGGGTAGTCGGGCATCGCAATCGAGGCCGAATAAACCATGATCAGGCCCCAGATGACGAGCGCGACCGTGACACCCGCCAGCGCATGGTCAAAGCCCATGAGACGCACGGGCGCCGGGCTGCTGCTGCGGCCCATGCTGGTGCGCACCGGCAGCGCGTCGCTGCGGCCCGAGTCCGCGCCCCACCAGGCCTGCCAACGTGCGCCTACGCTCACAGCACGCCCCCCGCGTCTTGGGCCAGCGCTTGCACGGCCTCACAAAAAACTCTGGCCCGGTGGCCGTAGTTGTCGAACATGTCAAAGCTGGCGCAGGCCGGCGACATCAGCACGGCGTCGCCGGGCTGCGCCCTGCTGGCCGCCTGCGCGACGGCTTCGGCCATTGAATCGGCTGCCAGCAACTCGACGCCGGTGGCCTCGAGCGCAGCGCGGATCAGCGGCGCATCGCGTCCGATCAGCACCGCTGCGCGGACATAGCGCGCCACCGGCCCGGCCAGCGGATTGAAGTCCTGGCCCTTGCCTTCGCCGCCAAGAATCAGCACCAGCCGCCGGTCCGGGCCAAGCCCGTTGAGCGCGGCGACCGTGGCGCCCACATTGGTGCCTTTGCTGTCGTCAAAGTATTCAACGCCCTGCACGACGCCGATCGACTCCAGGCGGTGCGGCTCGCCGCGGTAGTCGCGCAAACCATGCAGCAGCGGCGCCAGCGGGCAACCCGCCGCCAGAGCCAGACCCAGCGCAGCCAGCGCATTGCTGGCGTTGTGCCGACCACGAATATGCAGCGCGTCGACCGGCATCAGGCGCTGGATGAAAAGCGGTATTTCCTCGTCACGGCGGCGCTTGACGGTCTCGTCGGCTTCGGCTGCGCGGACCAGCCAGGCCATGCCGTTGACCGTCTCGATGCCGTAGTCACCCGGCCGCTGGGGCGGGTCCTGACCAAAGGTCTGGTAGCTGCGCGGTGCCGGCTTGCCCTTGAGCGACTTGCGGGCCTGCGGCTTGAGCGGCGCGCTGGCCTGTACTGGCAGCGCGGCCATGACCTGCGGGTCGTCGCGGTTGAGCAGCATGACGCCCTGGCTGCCGTAAACCGCCGACTTGGCGCGCACATAAGCGGCCATGGAACCGTGCCAGTCGAGGTGGTCTTGGCTGATGTTGAGGACGGTGGCCACCGTGGGCTCAAAGCCCGTCACCTCGTCGAGCTGAAAGCTGGAAAGCTCGAGCACCCAGACCTCGGGCAAAGTGCCGCTGTCGATGCAAGCCGACAAGGTGTCGAGCAAGGTCGGGCCGATGTTGCCGGCTACGGCGACGGACTTGCCGGCGCGCTGCACCAACTGGCCCGTCAGCGAGGTTACCGTGGTCTTGCCATTGGTGCCAGTGATGGCAACGATCCGGGGACGGTAGGCCTGGGTTTCGGCCGGCGGCATGACGAGCGGCGCGTCTTGCAGTTCTTCTGCATCCTGCGCTTCAGACCCCAGGACGGCTGACAGCGCGGGACTCTCGCCCGGAGAATCCTGGGTGTCCTCATCGTCGAGCGCAGCCGCCTCGAAGTCAGCCTCGGCGACATCGGCTTCCTCCACGTCGGCTTCCTCGGCCAGCGCATCCCCGGCACGGATGGCTCCGGCGAGATCGTCTGGCGCAGCCGTTGCAATGGCCGAGTGCGACGGGGCCTCTGCGGCGGGGCCCGTCAGCGCGCCGAGTTCGCGCAGGGCTTGGGCAAAAAGAGTCAGTTCGTTGCCGCAGGCTACGCCGCGCGCCTGCGCCGGCTGCATCACCGGCGCGATCTCGGCTGGCGACAGGCCAGGGCTGCGCAGCACCAGGTCGAAATCCTGACCGTTGGCCATCAGGGCGGCGAAATCACCGGCCACAAAACGCGCCTCGGGCAGCTCTTGGCGCAAGGCCGCCAGGCCGGGGGGTGTCTCGCGTGTGTCGGCCACGGTGACGCTGCTCCCACAGCGCACGCACCAGCGCGCCAGCGCCAGACCGGACGCGCCCAGCCCCAGCACCAGAACCTGTTGACCGGCCAGGTTTTTCATCGCAATTTCAGGGTCGACAGACCGACCAGGCACAGCAGCATGGTGATGATCCAGAAGCGCACGACCACCTGCGTTTCCTTCCAGCCGCTTTTCTCGAAATGATGATGCAGCGGCGCCATTTTCAAGATGCGCCGGCCCGTGCCGTATTTCTTCTTGGTGTACTTGAAGTACGAGACTTGCAGCATGACGGAAACCGCTTCAGCCACAAAGATTCCACCCATGATGGCCAGCACGATTTCCTGGCGCACGATGACAGCGATGGTGCCCAGCGCGGCGCCCAGCGCCAGCGCGCCCACGTCGCCCATGAAGACCTGCGCCGGATGGGTGTTGAACCACAAGAAGGCCAGCCCGGCACCGGCCATGGCAGCGCAAAAAATCAGCAATTCGCCAGCGCCCGGAATATGCGGCAAGAACAGGTAGCGCGAAAACACCGAACTGCCCGTGACATAAGCAAACACGCCCAGCGCCGAACCCACCATGACGACCGGCATGATGGCCAGTCCGTCCAGACCGTCGGTCAGGTTCACGGCATTGCTGGAGCCGACGATCACCAGATAGGTCAGGATCACAAAGCCAAACACGCCCAGCGGGTAGCTGACTTCCTTGAAAAAGGGCAGGAGCAAGCCGGCCTTGGGCGGCAGGTTGACGTCAAAGCCGGACTTCACCCAGCTGTAGAACAGCTCGAGCACGCGCAGGTTCGAGCTCTCGGAAATGCTGAACACCAGGTACAGCGCGGCCAGCAAGCCGACCACCGATTGCCAGAAATACTTTTCACGCGAAGGCATGCCCTCGGGGTCCTTGTTGACCACCTTGCGCCAGTCGTCGGCCCAGCCAATGGCGCCAAAGCCCAGCGTGACCAGCAGCACGATCCAGACATAGGGGTTATCCCAGCGCGCCCAAAGCAGCGTCGAGACCACCAGCGCCGACAGGATCAAGAGGCCTCCCATCGTCGGCGTTCCGGCCTTGGAG
>CAJAOB010000030.1 GCA_903941205.1 uncultured Burkholderiales bacterium
AGCTGTTTGCCCAGTTCAAACAGCTTGAGACTGAGCCGGTAAGAGTTGCCCTGGCGCGTGAGATACCCGCGTTTGGCCAGAACCTCCACCATGCGGTAAATCTCGCTGGAAGACCGGCCTAGCGCGGCAGACAGTTCCTGCAAGGTCTTGACCTCGGACCCCTGGGTAAAGCACTCCAGGATATCAAGGCCTTTTTCAAGCGCTGGCGCCGAATAAACAGCACCTTTGGAAAACAAAGCCGAAGCCTCGACGGGCATATTTTCAGAGTCTGACACGTGCGTCCATTGTGAAGCTGAGGCTCGAATGCTAGGGCACGCTCCGGGCTTGTCAACGGCGCTAGCGGCAGGGTAAGTACGCATGCCTGCGTGCGGCCAAGCTGCGACCATTCGCACAGGGGAGGATTTATATTTAAATCTTCTTTTTACTAATCAAACTGGAGAGCTTGCATGTCCAAGGTGCTGACAGGCCCGCAGATCGCCCAATATGAGCGGGACGGCTACCTCTTTCCGCTGTCGGCCCTGAGCGACGCGGAAGTCAGCGAGCTGCAGGGCCAGCTGGACTCCTTTCGGCAGCGCATCGGTGGAAAAATAGCAGGTCGCTACAACCAGAAGCCCCACCTGTTGATGCCCTGGGTGAACCGCCTCGTGCGTCATCCGCGCATTCTGGACGCAGTGCAAGACCTGCTGGGGCCGAACATCATGTGCTGGGGCGCCCAGTTTTTTGCCAAGGATGCGGGCGACCCGGGCTATGTCTCCTGGCATCAGGACGGCAATTACTGGGGACTGTCATCGCCCGATGTGGTCACCGCCTGGGTGGCACTGACACCGAGCACCGTCGAGGCCGGTTGCATGAACGTGGTTCCCGGAACGCACCGCCAGCGCGTGGAGCATGTCGACACCTTTGCCGAAGACAACCTGCTCTCGCGCGGCCAGGAAATTGCCGTGAAGGTGGACCCCTCGCAAGTGGTACCACTTGAGCTGGCTCCGGGCCAGATGTCACTGCACCATGTGATGATCTTTCATGGCTCCGAACCCAATCGTGCCAACCACCCGCGCGTGGGCTTCGCCATCCGCTACATGCCGCCCCATGTGCACCAGACCAAGGGCGAACGCGACAGCGCCCTGCTGGTGCGCGGCGTAGACCCGCACCATCACTTTGAGCATGAGCAAGACCCGGTCGCAGACTTCGACCAGGCGGCTCTGGCGCAACACAAAACCGTGCTGGATCGCCAGATGGCGATTCTGTACGCCGGCGCCCGCCAGCCCGGCAAGAACCCGCAAGCCCAACCCGCAAGCTAGATCCACCTTCTGCGCACAAGCTGCGGGCACGCCTGATTTTCGACAGCTGTTTTTCGTTCGCAATGACCAACCGGCCTTTCAACAAAGAAGGAGACAACCATGAAAAGACGTGACTTCACTTCCCTGCTCGCAGCAAGCTCGCTGGGCGTGCCCGCCCTGGCGCAAGAGACCATCCGCTTGCGGCTGGCCCATTCGCTCTCAACCAGCGAACCGGCCCACATCGCTGCGGAGTTTTTCGCCAAGAACGTGGCCCAACGCACGAACAACCGGGTTCAGATTCAGGTCTTCCCCAGTGAACAGTTGGGCTCGGGCAAAGATGTCAATGAAATGATTCGCCAGGGCGCCAATGTGATGAACATCACGGACCCGGGCTACCTCTCGGACTTCGTGCCCGACATCGGCGTGCTCAACGGCCCCTACCTGATCAACGACCCGAAGGACTACACCAAGTTGCTGGCCTCGGACTGGTACAAGGCCACCGAAAAGAAGCTGGAAACAGCCGGCTTTCGCCTGGTCATGGCGAACGGATTTTTCGGCCAGCGCCACCTGATTTCGACCAAGGCCGTTCGCAAGCCCGAAGACATGAGCGGCATGACCGTGCGGGTCCCGCCCAACACCATGTGGATCGAGACCTTCAAGGCCATGGGGGCGCGGCCGACCACGGTTCAATGGTCCGAGGTCTACAACGCCTTGCAGCAAAACGTCGTGGTGGGCGCCGAAGCGCCCTTGGGCTCGCTCTGGGGCTCCAAACTGCACGAGGTGCGCAAGTTCATTTCCATGACCGGGCACTTCACGGCCTTTGTGATGTGGCCCATCAACGCGACCTATTTCAACAAGCTGCCCGCCGACGTGCAAAAAATCCTGCTCGAAGAAGGCAAGCGCGCCGGCGACGAAATGACCCGCCTGACGCTGGAACTTCAAAACGACTACATCAGCAAGTTCAAGGCTGCCGGGGTGCAGTTCGTCAACGACGTCGATCTTCCGGCCTTCCAGAAAGCCACCAGTTCGGTCTATAAAGCCTTCCCGAAATGGACGCCCGGGGTGCACGACACCGTGATGGCGGCGCTGCGCAAGTAAAAAAAACTGCGCCGGGCAGCAACGCAACAGGGCGCCCCGACCGGGGCGTCTTTCATGAAGGGGCTGATAAATTGACTGCAAGCCGAGAAGACAAGAACTGGCCAGGCAAATTCCTTGACCAGTTCGAAGAAATCGTCGCCTGCCTGGCGCTGATCGTGGTGGTGCTCGCCGTGTCCTGGGGCGTGGTGAGCCGCTACATCACCGAGCAACCGGCAGCATGGGCCAGCGAAATCGCCACGCTGGGCTTTGCCTGGGTGGTATTTTTTGGTGCGGCCGCCTGCATCAAATACAAGCTGCATCCCTCCATTGACATGCTGGTCAACCGCATGAGCAAGCCGTGGCAGGCCGTGGTTCGCTGGATGAACCATGGCCTGGTCGTGGGCTTCTGCATTTTCATGGCGGCATACGGCGCGCAGTTTGCGTGGGCTTCGTGGGACAACCCGAGCCCGGTCTTGCGCTGGCCCATGACTTTCTTGTACGGCCCCGTGGCTTTTTGTTTCGCGCTGATGGCGATCCGCTACGTCCAGGTGGCGCGTCGCGGCACCTGGGCCATTGAAGCTGAGAGGGAAACCTATGTGGGCTGACTGGATTCCCGGCATCTTGATGCTGGTGCTGTTTGCGCTGGAAACCCCGATTTCCTTTGCGATTGCGATCAGCGCCTTGTCGTTCTTCCTGCTCGACGGCGGCATACCCCTGAAGATCTTTGCGCAAAAAATGGTGAGTGCCACCGACTCGTACCCGCTGTTGTCGATTCCTTTTTTTGTGCTGGCCGGCGCCATCATGAACAAGGCCGGCATCACGCAGCGGCTGCTCGCGCTGGCCGACGCCATGGTCGGCCACATGACGGGCGCACTGGCACAAATGTGCACGGTGCTGGCAACGCTGCTCGGCGGCTTGACAGCGTCCTCGTCGGCCGACGCCGCCATGCTGGCCAAGGTGCTGGGGCCGGAGATGGTGAAGTCCAACTACAGCCCTGCCTTTGCGGCAGTCATCACCTCCTGCTCATCGATCATTGCCTCGCTGATACCGCCCTCGATCGGACTGATAGATCGG
>CAJAOB010000031.1 GCA_903941205.1 uncultured Burkholderiales bacterium
CCGCTGGGCTGGGCTGCTCGCGGCTACTGCCAGCGCCACCGACTGCAATTCACAACGGCCTTTCACACCAAGTTTCCTGAAATCCTGAAGGCGGCCTTGCACGTCCCTTTGTGGCTGGGTTACGCCTTGTTCCGGCACTTTCACAAGCCTTCAGCCGGCGTGATGGTGCCGACCCAGGGCGTGCTGGACATGCTGCGACAACGCGGCTTTCAGAATTTGCGCGGCTGGACGCACGGCGTTGACACCCACTTGTTCCGGTTCCATGGAAGCGCCAGGCTTTACCCCAAGCTGGAGCCGCTTGAGCGCCCGGTCTCGCTTTTTGTGGGCCGCGTGTCTTACGAAAAAAATATCGATGCCTTTCTTGAGCTGAATATTCCCGGCACCAAAGTGGTCTGCGGCGTGGGCCCGCTGGAGGCCTCGCTGAAGGCGCGCTACCCGCAAGTGCGCTGGTTGGGTTTGCTTGCCCGCGACGAATTGGCCATGGTTTATGCCGCGGCTGATGTATTTGTGTTCCCCAGCCGGTCAGAAACCTTCGGTCTGGTCATGCTCGAAGCCATGGCCTGCGGCACACCGGTTGCAGCTTACCCGGTGGACGGGCCGCTGGAGGTGCTGAACACCGCTGACGGCCACAAAGGCGGTGTGCTGCACACTGACTTGAAGCGCGCATTCACCAGCGCGCTCGAAGTGCCTCGCGTGCAGGCGCGCGAACGCGCGCTGACCTTCAGCTGGCGTGACGCGGGTCAATTGTTTCTGGCGCACCTGGTGGCGGCACGCCCATCGGGGCCCGGCCCGCGCAGGTCCGGTGGCGTGGAATCTGCCTGAGCCGCCTTGCACACTAGCTTGCAGGCCAGCCTGGCAAGGCTGACAGCGCCTGCATCAAATCAGCACCTGCGGCATCGAGGCTGCTGTCATTGCGCAGCTCGATGGTCCGGCAGCCGGGCTCCAGCACAAAGGACACGGCGCGCCGGATGCGTGCTTCAACCAGCGCCGGTGCTTCACGCTGTCGCGCCAACAAGCGGGCACGAAGAATATCTGCGCTGGCCGTGATGTGCAGAACGCTCATGCCCTTGAACTGGCGCAGCGCCTGCGCAAGATGTGCCCGCGAGCCATTCACGAACAGCCACTGCGCACGTCGCAAGGGCTCAAGCTCGCCATGGCGCACACCGTAAAGCCGCCCGTTGGCCAGCCAGTGCATGGCAAAGGCATCGGCTTGCAGCAGGCCTTCAAAGCTTGCCGCGTCCACGCTTTCGTGTTGCTCGCCCAAGGGCTGCACCGGCCGGTCAATGGTGCGTCGCGCAAAGCAAACGGGCGCCGCCGGCGCCAGCCGATGCCTGAGCCATTCCAGCAGGCTGTCTTTGCCGGCACCGGAAGGCCCCATCACATAGATCAGGCGCTCGTTCATGCCTGAAGCCCGAAGTGCGCTCGAAAGACAAAGTCGGCGCCAGGGCTTGGCTCGACAAACAACGCCAGCGATTCGAACCGGCAGGGTGCCGGTGAGGCAAACCAGTCATGTGCGGCCTCTTGCAGGCTTCTCACCTGCTCCCGACTCAGGCCCGCCAGCGAACCCGTCAGCGAG
>CAJAOB010000032.1 GCA_903941205.1 uncultured Burkholderiales bacterium
CTGATCGAGAAGTCGCTGGCTGTGGACAACATCTTTGTCTTCCTGCTGATCTTCACTTACTTCGCCGTGCCCACGCAGTTTCAAAAGCGCGTGCTGATGATCGGCATCATTGGCGCGATTGTGTTGCGCACCATCATGATTTTGGTGGGGGGTTGGCTGCTCGCAGAATTTCACTGGGTTCTGTATGTGTTCGGCGCATTCCTTATTCTCACGGGTGTGAAGATGTGGTGGGCCGCCGGCCAAGAGCCCGACCTCGACGAGAACCCTGCCTTGAAGTTGCTGCGCAAGCTGTTGCCCGTGAGCAAGAACTACGACGGTGAAAAATTCTGGACCGTGGAAAACGGAAAAAAGATCGCCACGCCGCTGTTCATGGTGATCTGCATGATCGCGCTGACCGATGTGATTTTTGCGGTCGACTCCATCCCCGCTATTTTTGCCATCACCAGCGACCCGTTCATCGTGCTGACCAGCAACGTGTTCGCCATTTTGGGCCTGCGCGCCATGTACTTCCTGCTGGCCGCAGTCGCCGAGAAGTTCCACCTTCTCAACTACGGTCTGGCCGTGATTCTGGTGTTCATCGGCGCCAAGATGTGCCTGATAGACATCTACAAGATCCCAGTCTCTGTGTCTCTGGGCGTGGTGGTGGGCATTTTGGCCGTCACCATGCTGCTCAGCGTGCGCGAGAGCCCGACCCGACCCAAGGAATGAGCCTGCGCTAAAGCGCCGGTTGCAGCAGCTTTTGAACCAGAGGATGCTGCACCTTCTTTTCAGTGCCTATGGCAAAGAAATGTTCGGTAACACCGGCGCAAGGTCCCACGCGCTGCACGGCGTAATGGGCCAGCAAATCGTCGTGCGCCCATTCGGCCGATGGGAAAACCCCCATGCCGCTGGCGCCAAAGGTATTGAGCAAGGCGCCGTCATCAAACTCTCCGACGATGCGCGGGCGAATCCCGCGCTGCTCAAACCAATGGTCAAGTCGGTCACGCATGGCCGTTTCTGCGGAAGGCAGCAACACAGGCACATGGCCCAGGCTTTGAGGGAAATCCTGGGTTGCGGCCTTCAACAAGGCCGAGGTGGCGTACCAGCCAATGGTGGACGAGCCCATGGCGTGGCTGTAGAGCTTGATGTTCGGGTTGGCTGGTGCCGGGCGGTCTGCCAGCACCACATCAAGCCGGTGCAAAGCCAGGTCGCCGAGCAGGTCGTCGAGTTCCCCTTCATGGCAGACCAGCCGCAAGTTGGGCTCGGCCATCGCGGGCAGCAACAGGCGGTGAACCACCAGTTTGGGCAGTCCGTCGCAAATGCCCACGGCCAGGCGCACAGCCGGCGCGCTCACCGCGTCACGCACCAGGGCTGGCAGGTTTTCACCCAGCTGAAAAATCAGGTCAGCCTGCTGCATCGCGGCCAGGCCGGCCTCGGTCAGCACCAAGCCGCGCCCGGCGGGCTTGAGCAGCGCATAACCCAGAGACCGCTCCAACTCACGCACCTGCGCGCTGACGGTCTGCACCGCCATGTCGAGCTTTTCAGCCGCCCGCGAGATGCCGCCCTCTTTGGCCACCACCCAGAAATAGTAGAGATGCTTGTAATTGAAGGAGGTGCTCATGGTCCGGTTTTTAAGGAACTTCGATAAGAAATTATCTGCTTTTAACGAGCCCGATGGCCGCCTATGGTTAGGGCTTCTTTCACTGACTGGAGACACATCATGGAGGTCACTTTCGAATCCCGGGACGAAGACGGCGCGCGCTTGCGCGATCTGGCTGTGCAGCGGGTGCGCTTTGCCCTGCGGCGCCTGACGGCCTTTGTGCCGCACGCCAAGGTCCGCTTCTCCGATGTCAACGGCCCGAGAGGTGGCGTCGACAAACGCTGTCTGGTCGAACTCACAACCGACAAAGCCGGCACCGTGGTGATTGCGTCACTGGCAAGCGACTGGCGCACCGCGCTGGACCGCTCACTGAGCCGCGCCAGCCGCTTGTTGACTCGCACCCTCCAGCGCACTCAAAAACCCGTGCGCAAGCGCGCGGCGAGGTGGGCGCTTGAAAGCTAAGGCCCGGGGAGATGCGAAAAAAGCGTCATGCATCCAGCGAGATGGACCCAGAGCCCCGCCGTCACCGAAAACCCATTGGCCGCCAGCAAAGCAGCGGCAGTCCAGGGCCAACCTCTGCCATGCGGGCGAAACACATCCCTAATCTTCCACCTTGTAACCACGAAAGAGCGCAATGAAATGCCCTAACTGCCCCGACACCACCCTGGTGATGACCGACCGACAAGGTGTCGAAATTGATTACTGCCCCGCCTGCCGAGGCGTCTGGCTTGACCGGGGTGAACTCGACAAGTTGCTGGACCGGGCAGCCGTTGCCGCCGCAGCAGACGCCAAAGTCGCTGAGCCCGCCGCAAGGGTTCAGCACCGACCCGAGTTTGAACGCTCCGAGCACCGCGGGAGCCAGCCTTACTACCGGGATCGCAAAAAATCCTGGTTGAGCGACATATTCGACTGAAAACACAGAAATACCAATGCAGAGCTTCCTTGATCCCGCCATTTTGTTTTTCGTTTTCGGCATCCTGGCCGGCTCACTGAAGTCAAATCTGGAAATACCGCAGCAAATATCGCGGTTTTTGTCTTTGTATTTGCTGATGGCCCTGGGGCTGAAGGGCGGGTTTGCGCTGGCGCAATCTGGCTTGACGCACGAGGTGCTCATCGACCTGAGCGCCGCCCTGGGCATGGCCGTGCTGGTCCCCGTGCTGGGTTATTTGGTGCTGCGGCGCTTCCTCAACGGCTTTGATGCCGCGGCCATCGCCGCCACCTACGGCTCGGTCAGCGCTGTCACTTTCATCACGGCGGTGCAGTACCTGGACAACCAGGGCATCGCCTTCGGCGGTCACATGGCCGCCGCCATGGCGCTGATGGAGTCACCCGCCATCTTGCTGGCGGTGATTTTGGCCAACCATGCGCGGCAAAAGACGGCCCCGGCCGGCGGCGGACCGGGTGCAGCCGGCTCTGGCAATGCGCCCCTGGGGCGCATCCTGCACGAAGCCCTGACCGACGGCGCTCAACTTTTGCTCATGGGAGCGATGGTGATCGGCCTGCTGACGGGCGATTCGGGAAAGGACGCGATGAAACCTTTCTCGGTCGATCTGTTCAAGGGCATGCTCGCGTTTTTCTTGCTCGACATGGGTTTGCTGGCTGCGCGCAACATGGGCAAGCTCAAAGGCCAGTCGGTCTGGTTGCTGTTGTACGCCCTTGCCGGGCCGCTGCTGCATGCGATCATTGCGCTGGTGCTTGGCAAGGCGCTTGGCATATCCGCCGGAAACGTCGCCCTGCTGATGGTGCTGGCGGCCAGCGCCTCCTACATCGCCGTGCCAGCCGTCATCCGCCACGCCATCCCGGAAGCCAACCCCACGCTGTACTTCGGCATGTCGCTGGGCCTGACCTTTCCGTTCAACATCCTGCTCGGAATACCGCTTTACGTGCACATAGCGCAAAGATGGGGCTGACGGTGCGGCGCCGGCGCCGACTTGCCAGAAATGGGATTCCGTTCAACCAGCGGGTCCAACGGTCGCGACTTTGCAGCCTTCCCCCATCCCAGCCTTCCCCCAGTGGGGGAAGGGGCAAG
>CAJAOB010000033.1 GCA_903941205.1 uncultured Burkholderiales bacterium
CAAAACAGGGGGTATTCCTGAATACTTCTCGTTGGCATAAAGATGGGTTTGCTGGCGATCTTCGAGACCATTGAAACATTCCGGGATGAACAGCAGGCCATCCTCCACACGGTAATCTGATATTGAATTTATAAAATCCTTGCAGCCGGATATATATTCAATAACCTCCGGGCAGACGACGGCATCATATCCATCGTCAGTATTATTCAACACATTAATATTCAATGGATTACAACCCGAGGACAGTTCAGTCTCGAAATTAAGTTGCGCAATTCTTGAAATATTGGATTGATCATAATACATGTAATGCACATCGAAACCAGAACGCGCCAATCGCAACGAGTCATATCGAGCCCATCTCCCAAGGCAAGAACCTTAGGAGTTCTGCCCAAACCATCCCGCAGCTCATCCAGAGCGCAGACAATAAATGCGGCCATTTGCAAGCTGGCAGGTTTGGCATAGTTGGCTGCGAGTTCAATAGCGAAGCCGAAGCCCCGCTTGTACAGTGAATTCATTTCGTCAGACATTGCGAACGGCATCGAAACTTTGGATGTCCCGCGCAACAGCACTACCGGGTCGCTGCACCTCCATCTCTATCAGTGCATGAACCTCCTTGGCCCGCCAAATGAGACCGTGATCGTTGGCGGCCAAGGCGATATTTTTGTAAGCGTCCAGCCATCCCATATTGACCGTCGATGCCGGTCATGGCTGGCAGTCAGGCGGAATAGGGTTGCCAGCGGTACGGCAGTAGTTCCTCAATGCGATTGGCCTGCTGTGTTGGCAGCCGCGTGAGGATGTCCTTCAAGTAGGGCTAAGCCGTGACGCTTTTCGCCATGTGTGCCAGGCCAGCGCGCTCAATGCTGAGTTACGCGAGCAAATCGTGCAGACCGCACACCAGCGCAGGCGCTGGGCTTACCGCATGATCCACGACGTTCTGTGTCCACAGTACCCCGGGATCAATCACGAGCGGATTGACCGCATCTACACCGCTGATGGGCTGTTGATCCGGAAACGCAAGAAGGCCAAACGCATTGGCGTACGCGTGCCGTCGGTGGCCGCGCTGGCGCTCAAACAAACTTGGAGCATGGACTTTGGGAGCGACGCGATAGCCCGGCCGGGAGCGGTATCACGGCGCATCAAATGCCTGACGGTGGCCGATGACTTCAGTCATGAGTGCGTGGACATCTCGGTGGACTTTGGCGTGAGCGGGGCTGACATCACCCGGTTGCTGGACCGGGCTGTTGTTTCTCCCCCGGGCGTTTGCCCGTTTCTGAGAATCAGGCGGCTTGCTCTTTCTTGTAATTCGCGATGCCGTCCAGAATCTCTTTCTTGGCCGAATCAGGACCTTCCCAGCCATTGATCTTGACCCATTTGCCTTCTTCCAGGTCTTTGTAATGCTCGAAGAAGTGGGCGATGGTTTTCAGGCGCAAGGGGTTTAGATCTTCCGGTTTTTGCCACTGCGTGTAGATCGACAGGATCTTGTCGGTTGGAACCGCCAGAACCTTGCCGTCTTCGCCAGCTTCATCGGTCATCTTGAGGATGCCGATAGCACGGCAAGTGACGACCACACCTGGAATCAAGGGGACCGGTGTGATGACCAGCACATCGACCGGATCACCGTCGCCGCTGATGGTCTGCGGCACGTACCCGTAGTTGGTCGGGTAATGCATGGAGGTGCTCATGAACCGGTCTACAAAAATGGCGCCGGACTCCTTGTCCACCTCGTACTTGACCGGATCGGCGTTCATCGGGATCTCGATGATCACGTTAAAAGTGTCTGGTGCGTTTTTGCCTGGGGAAACTTTGGATAAAGACATGGAGTGAAGGTTGCGTGTGGGTAGGTTGGAGGAGCTGATCTGACAAGACCGACGCTGGGCCGCAGGATCTTCTCGGGATTTACCCTGATTTTACTGATGCCAGCCTTACTCGGGCCTGAGAGATCAACTTTTAGCGTTAAATTCCTCTAGTTGGCCAATTGCCTCCGGTTCGTGCGCCGGGGTTGAGGAAGCAACGCAAGGCGGTGTACGCCCAGGCGTTGCACCGAGACCCTTACGACCAATACAACTGGAGAAAACCTATGCTTGGCAACTCAGCGCTTATTCTGGCGCTCGCGTGTGGACTCATTGCCGTCGCTTACGGCTTCTGGGCTCGCAGCTGGATTCTTTCCCAAGATGCGGGCAATGCCCGAATGCAGGAAATAGCCGCGGCTATTCAAACTGGCGCCGCAGCTTACCTTGCCAGACAATACAAGACCATCGCCATCGTCGGTGTGGTGCTGGCCATTCTGATCGGTGTCTTTCTGGACGGTAAGACCGCTGTCGGCTTTGTCATTGGCGCCTTCTTGTCAGGCGCTTGCGGCTTTATCGGCATGAACGTGTCGGTCCGCGCGAATGTGCGAACGGCACAGGCCGCCACTCGCGGCATTGGCCCCGCCCTCGATGTTGCTTTTCGAGGTGGCGCCATCACCGGCATGCTGGTGGTGGGCCTGGGTCTGTTGGGCGTGACTGGTTTTTACTGGTTTCTGGTGGGCAATGGCAATCTGACCCCGGATAAAAACCTGGCCAACTTGCTCAACCCCTTGATCGGTTTTGCCTTTGGTTCGTCCTTGATCTCCATTTTTGCGCGTCTGGGCGGCGGTATTTTTACCAAGGGCGCTGACGTCGGTGCGGATCTCGTGGGCAAGGTCGAAGCCGGCATTCCGGAAGATGACCCGCGCAACCCTGCCGTGATCGCTGACAACGTCGGTGACAACGTCGGCGACTGCGCCGGCATGGCCGCTGACCTGTTTGAAACCTACGCCGTGACCCTTATTGCGACCATGGTGCTAGGCGCCTTGTTGGTCGCCGCGGCCCCGGGCAGCGCCGTGGTCTATCCGCTGGCGCTGGGTGCCGTGTCCATCGTCGCCTCCATCATTGGCTGCTTTTTTGTCAAGGCTTCGCCGGGCATGAAGAACGTGATGCCAGCGCTTTATAAGGGCCTGGCCATTGCTGGCGGCTTGTCGCTGGTCGCTTTCTACTTTGTAACCGTGTGGCTGATGCCTGACAACGCGATCAGCGCCTCGGGCAGTCAGATGAAGCTGTTCGGCGCTTGCGCGGTGGGTCTCGTCCTGACGGCCGCGCTGGTCTGGGTGACCGAGTACTACACCGGCACCCAATACCCGCCTGTGCGGCACATCGCGCAAGCATCGACCACCGGTCATGGGACCAACATCATTGCCGGTTTGGGCGTCTCGATGCGCTCAACCGCCTGGCCCGTGCTGTTTGTCTGCGTCGCGATTTTGGTGTCCTACAAACTCGCAGGGCTCTACGGCATTGCGATTGCCGCAACGTCCATGCTCAGCATGGCCGGCATCGTGGTGGCGCTGGACGCCTATGGCCCTATCACTGACAACGCTGGCGGCATTGCTGAAATGGCCGAACTGCCCGCCAGCGTGCGTGACATCACTGACCCACTGGACGCCGTGGGCAACACCACCAAGGCCGTGACCAAAGGCTACGCCATCGGCTCTGCCGGTCTGGCGGCCCTGGTGCTGTTTGCCGACTACACCCACAAACTGGAAAGCTACGGCAAAGCCATCACCTTTGACCTGAGCGACCCGATGGTCATCGTTGGCCTCTTCATCGGTGGCCTGATCCCCTACCTGTTCGGCGCCATGGCCATGGAAGCCGTGGGCCGCGCCGCCGGCGCCGTGGTGGTGGAAGTGCGCCGCCAGTTCCGCGACATCAAGGGCATCATGGATGGCACGGGCAAGCCCGAGTACGACACCGCCGTGGACATGCTGACCACCGCGGCCATCAAGGAAATGATGATTCCTTCGCTGCTGCCCGTGGTGGTGCCGATTGCCGTCGGCCTGCTGCTCGGCCCCAAAGCGCTGGGCGGACTGCTCATGGGCACCATCGTGACGGGTCTGTTCGTGGCGATTTCTATGTGTACGGGCGGCGGTGCCTGGGACAACGCCAAAAAGTACATTGAAGACGGCAACCACGGTGGCAAAGGTTCCGAAGCCCACAAGGCCGCGGTCACTGGCGATACTGTTGGCGATCCTTACAAAGACACCGCCGGCCCGGCCGTCAATCCGCTGATCAAGATCATCAACATCGTGGCGCTGCTGATCGTGCCACTGATGATGAAGTTCCACGGCGCCTGACCAAGGACCGCTGACTTCTTTCAGTCTCAGGCTTGGGGAGCTTGCGTTCCTAAGGGTTCCCCAAGCCTTGTGTACCCACTCCGGCTCGCGGTTGGTAGCCGCGCAGGTCCGGCTACCTGGCTAGCGCGAGGTCCGTTAGACGAAATCGCTAAAATCGCGGTAATGTCATCCTCGCTGCCAATTTCCTCCGAAATCACCTTTGGGCTGCTTCAGGCATGACTTATTGCGTCGGTATCGCCTGTGTGCGAAACGAGGCAGACATCGTGGAGGTCTGGGCCCGCTACAACCTGCAATTGCTTGATGAATTGCAGGTAGTGAACAACTTGTCTGATGACCGGACCCGCTGGGTGCTGGAGCAGTTGCAAGCAGAGGGGCTGCGACTGCACCTGCATGACTGCAACGACCCCTCGTATCCGCAGGCCGACTTGATGAACGGGCTGGCCAAAGAGCTCGCGTGCCGCCCTGAAGTCGATTTTGTTGTGCCGCTTGATGCGGATGAACTCCTGGCAGTTTCAAGCCGTGCCGGCTTTCAGCAGGCGCTTGCGACCATACCGCTTGGCCACGCTGGCGCGATGTCATGGCGTACCTATCTGCCTGAGCCCGCGTCCGGGTCGAGCACGCAGGTCGACCCACTGGCCGCCAAGCCTTTTTTCAGGACCATGCAGCGTCACCGCAGTCATGAACTCAAGTCAACAAACAAGCTGATTCTTCGCGCCGACCTGTGTGCGGACTACTCGTGGACCCGGGGCTCTCACAAGGCCTTCCACGACAGGACCGGTGAACCGGCGCCGCGTGTGGATTTGCCCTTCAGACTGGCTCACTTTCCGGTGCGCGATGCCGCACAACTGGCGCGCAAGGTGATGATGGGATCGCAGGCGAGGCGCCTTCGGCCCAAGCGCGGGCCGCGCGAATCGTGGCATCTTGTCGCACTTGAGCACCAACTGCGAGCTGCCGATGAAACCGGACAGGCCATGGACCTTGAGGCTGTGGCGATGGCCTACTCGCTGTACGACCCGAAGCTTTACGCTCGGAAGCTCGAGCAACAAGTGCACAGGCTGCCCGTACCCGATTTTCCGGCGGTACAGCAGCGCTATCCGGTGCCCGTGATGTCAACGGCGCAGGTGATGGCTCTGCTGCGCGCGGGCGAAGCAACCCAGCAGCTTGCCTTGCTCTGGCGGGACCTCAGCGCCGAACCCTTGCAAGCCCTGCTCTGGCTAAAACTGGCGCAGTGCTACGCCGCCTCCGGCCTGCTTTGGCAGGCGGGCTACACGGCACGCCAGGCCCTTCGGCTTGATGCGGCGCTTTTGCCCACCTTGCAGGCTCTGGCGATCGGTTCCTGGCAGGACGCGGGCGCTGGGGACGACATGCTGGGTCGGCCCAGCCTGCCCGACGCGTACGAGCGCGCAGTGCAAATTCATGCCTGGCTGCAAAAATGCCCGGGCGACTGGCTGAGCTGGCTTTATCTGGCGCGTTTGCTGGAGCTGCTGCCCAAGACCTCGCCTGGCGCGGCGGCGCTGCCCGCGTCCGGGGAGGCGATCGCTCAGGCCCAGCGCTTCGAGCCCCTGGCCGGAGAGGCCTTGCACTGGCTGGGCGTGTGGCGCTTGAAGGCCGGTGATCCTGAGGCGGCGATCCTCGCCTTTCGTGGCCTGCTCAATCTCGTTCCGATGCGCCACGGATCCATGATGCAGCTGGCGGACGCATTGGAGCGCGTCGGCAATCTGCCGGCGGCGCAAACCGCTTTTGCCCGTGCGGCAAAGTCAAGTAACCCTGACTTTCTGCTCACGCTATCGGCCAGGATGTACCAGTACAACCATTGGGAAGAGGCCATCCGTATTCTGGAGAGGGCGCTGGAATTGCGGCCCGGCCACGTGAACACATTGCTGGCGCTGGCCAAGATTCATTGGGCGGTTTATGACCTTTCCAGGGCGCTGGCCTGCTGCGAGCAGGTGCTGGCGCTGGAGCCCGGCAATGAAGAAGTCAATCACATGTTGGCGGCCCGCCCGGGGCGCATGGGCGACGCTCAAGGGCACTTTGATGCGATGCAGGCCAGGCACGCGGCAGGGGGCGGGCCTAATTTTCGGCCGGCTTCGAGCCTCGCCATGGCCTCGCTTTACCACGACGCACTGAGCCCACAAGCGGTGGCCGATCTCCACCGCCGCCTGTGCGCGCCCGTGGAAGCTGCGATGAACCAGCCGCCCGTGTTTTCCAACGAGCGCAGCCCGGGGCGACGCTTGCGGGTGGGCTTGGTGACCGGAGATTTGCACAGGCAGCATCCCGTGAATCTTTTCATGCTGCCCGTTCTGGCGCGGCTGGACCGGGCGCGCGTGCAGACGTTCGTCTATTACACCGGCACCACGTTTGACGGCTACACCCGGCAAGCGCAGCGCCATGCAGACGGCTGGCTGGAGGCTGCGTCGCTTGACGATAAAGCCTTGCGCGCAGCGGTCATAGCCGACGGCATTGACATCCTGATCGATCTGGCCGGCCACACCACGACCAACCGGCTGGCCATGTTTGCCATGCGTGCGGCGCCGGTGCAGGCGACCTTTTTGGGCTACCCCCATTCAACCGGGCTCACCACCATCGACTGGCTGATTGGCGATGCCATCGTCAGTCCGGCCGAACACGCGCACTTGTTCAGCGAGGGGCTGGCGCAATTGCCGGGCAGCGTTTTTTGCTGGGCCCCGGTCGACAACTATCCGCTGACCACAGCCCGGCCTGCAAATGCCGATCTGGTCTTTGGCTCCTTCAATAACGCCATGAAGCTATCAGCAAAGACCATCGCTCTTTGGGCGCGGGTGCTGCACGCGGTGCCCGATGCAAAACTGCTGCTCAAGGCCGCGCCCTTGCGCGACGAGGCGGTGAAAGCGCGTTTTGAGCGCTTGTTTGGCGGGCACGGCATAAGCCCCCAGCGCCTGATCATGCGCGGCCCCAGCGGTCTGGACGACATGATGCAAGAGTATGCAGACATGGATATCGCGCTGGATCCGACGCCCTACAACGGCGGCACGACGACCTTGCAGGCGCTCTGGATGGGCGTGCCCGTTCTAAGCCTTGCGGGCGAGAATTTCGTCTCGCGCATGGGCGCCAGCTTCCTGGCAACACTCGGCCGGCCAGACTGGGCTGCAAACGACGAAGACGCCTACGTGGCCAACGCGGTGCGACTTGCTGCCGACCGCGCAGCCGTGCGAAGCGGACGCGCCGGATTGCGCGAGCGAATGCAATCTTCCGGCTTGTGTGACATTCAAAGCTATGTGAAAAATTTCCAGACGCTGCTCGAGTCAATGTGGAACCGCTACAGTTCAGGTAACCTCGACCGTTTGATCTCCGCAGTGCCCTCAGACGTTGCCAAGGCAGTCGCCGAAAAATCAAGCTAAGCGGCTTTGGAACCCCGACACCAATAAATCGCAGCCAGACCAGACCCTGGCGGCAACCTTCAAGAATATGACTTCAAGCAACGAAACCACCACTTACAGCAGCCCTTCCCTGGAGATCACGGCCTCGCGCCAGATGCTCGCGTGGATGGCCGAGCAAAACCTGTCCATCGCACTGACGACCTACCAGATTGGCAAGTTGTTCCTGCTGGGCTTGAAGAACAAAAGCGAGTTGTCTGTCTTCGAGCGAACCTTCAACCGCTGCATGGGTTTGTGCCCGACTGAAAATGGTTTCTTCCTCAGCAGCCTGCATCAGGTCTGGCGCTTTGAAAACACCTTCAAACGCGGCGAGCAGCAAAACGGTCACGACCGGCTTTATGTGCCGCAAGTCGGCTACACCACCGGTGACATCGATATTCACGACATGGCGGTCGATGCCGAAGGTCAGCTGATTTTTGTCAACACCTTGTTTGGGTGCCTGGCGACCCTGAGCGAGAAATACAGCTTCAAGCCGCTCTGGAAGCCTTCGTTCATCAGCAAACTGGCAGCCGAAGACCGATGCCACCTCAATGGTCTGGCGATGAGGGACGGGCGCGCTGCGTATGTCACTGCTGTCAGTCAGTCCGATGTGGTGGACGGATGGCGCGACCACCGCGCTGACGGTGGCGTGGTGGTAGACGTGAGCAGCAACAGCGTTGTTGCGGGCGGTCTCTCGATGCCGCATTCGCCGCGCTGGCACCAGGGCAAGCTATGGCTTTGCAATTCCGGCACGGGCGAGTTTGGGCATATCGAGCTGGACACCGGGCGCTTCGTACCGGTGACTTTTTGCGCTGGCTACATGCGTGGCCTGTACTTTCATGGCGACTACGCTCTGGTAGGTACCTCCAAGCCGCGCCATAACAAAACCTTCACGGGCTTGGCGCTCGACCAAGCCTTGAAGTCCCGGCAGGCCGAGGCCCGTTGCGGCGTCCAGGTCATCGACCTGCGCACTGGCGATGCAGTGCATTGGCTGCGCGTTGAGGGCTTGGTCGATGAACTCTATGACGTGATCACCTTGCCCGGCGTGCGCAACCCGATGGCACTGGGTTTCAAAAGCGATGAAATACGCCGCGTGATCAGTGTGGAAGAGTCGGATCTGTCAGGCCTTGCGGCGGGCTGAGCAAGTTTTTGCAAGAGCCCGCCTGAAAGCGGCGGGGCGCATTAGTTGACGCCGGTTTTTCACCTCAAGCCAGCTAGGCAAGAGCAAGTTCTTGATGGGTGGCTATTTGAAGCTCGCAGCGGCCGCGGGGTTTTTGTCCCTGGGTTCTGCATTCATCCCGGAGCCGGACTGCAGTACCTGCGGCAAGTCGCCAGACAATGGCTCGGCTCGAGGGAGATTGGTATGCGCGTTCATCCCATGCTGCCCTGCCAATGCCGCGATCGAGGCGCCAGGTTGCTGGCACGCAGCCACCAGTTGCGCCTTGAACTCTGGCGTATAAGCCCGATGGGTGCGTCGGGTTGTAATTCTGGAAATCTCTGAATCTTTGAGCATGGTGTGCACGATCTGTTGCGTGCACACGATCTTGCGAGATACAGAGCGTCAACTCAAGATGGGGTTGGCCGGACGCCTACGGTGACATTGCGGCGCCATCGCGAACGCGCTCGCGTCGCACAGGGGCTCGTAGGTCATAAATTAGTTTTGTCATTATTTTCATTTCTATTAAATAAAAATCAATTTATTCATTAATAAATGATTATTAAATGAAATTGATCTGCTGAAAATGAGCGTGATGGCGGGCCGCAAAGGAACCCACAACGATCCTGAACCTGAGCTCGCCTCAAGCCCGGGGCGATTCCCGCTCAGCAAAGTCGGCGCTCAAACCAGCATTCAGGACGCCGGTCTTCAGCTCCGCGTGGCTCATTCAGCGAGCTTCACACGGCCGCTTTTCTTGTTGTGTGAAGGCTTGACTCTTGACCGCTATGCAGCTTGTCGCAGCCTCTGTTCAGCTCCACAAGCAGGTCTTTGAGCACCGCATAGTTCACCGGTTTGACCAGGTGATGGTCGAAGCCAGCGGCCTTGAAGCGAACCCGGTCGCTGGCCTGACCATAGCCCGTCAGAGCGACCAGCGCAGCCCCCTGCAGAAGCGAGGCTTCGCGCAGTCTGGTGGCAAGCTCGGTGCCGTCCATGTCGGGCAAGCCAATGTCCAGAACGAAGACGTCGGCACGTTCTCCGGCCTGGGCGGCGCGGCGCAGGGTGGATGTGCCGTCGTGGCTTACGATGACTTCATAACCGTCCATCTCGAGCAGCATTGCCAAGGTCCGAGCGGCGTCGACATTGTCATCCACCAGATGCAGTCGCAAGGGGCGAACCGCCGAAACCCCGGAGCCTCTGGCGACGTCTCCCACCGGCACATGGCCTGCTTGAGCGCAGGGCAAAAAGACATCGAAGCTGGCGCCCTTTCCGGGTCCGGGGCTGCTGGCGGTCACCTGGCCTCCATGCATTTGAACCAGACTCTTGACCAGCGCCAGCCCGATCCCCAAGCCGCCCTGACGGCGATCCGGAGACCTCTCACCCTGGGTGAACAGATCAAAGATGTCTGGCATGAGTTCAGGGTCGATGCCATGGCCGTTATCGTCCACTGTCATCCGAACTTTCTTGCCGTCAATGAACACCCGCAATTCGAGGTGTCCGCCAGCTGGGGTGTACTTAGCGGCATTGTTCAGCAAGTTACTGACGACTTGCACCAGACGCGCGTGATCAGCCATGACGGGCGTTGGCTGTGCTGGAAGCGAGATCGCTAAATGGTGCTCGCACGAATCCATCATCGGCTTGACCTGTTCAAGCGCTTCGGCGATCACGTCGGCCAAGTCTATGGTTTCGAGCTTGAGCGTGACCTGGCCTCGGGTTATCCTCGAAATGTCGAGCAAGTCGTCAATGATGCGGGCCATGTGCCGGGCCTGCTTGCTGATCACCTGACCTGTGTGCTCTATTATTTGATCTGGATGTTTGGCCCTCAGGAGCAGGTCTGCGCCTGTCATGATCGGTGCGAGGGGGTTACGCAGTTCATGCGCCAGCATCGCCACGAATTCGTCCTTGCGCCTGTCGGCCCGCTTGAGCGCGTCGGCCAGTTCCATCAATTTTTCGCTTTCCCGGGTGAGCGCTTGGCGTTGTTCGTAGAGCCTGTCGAGCATCTGGTTGATGGAGGCCGACAGGCCGGCCACTTCCTCCGTACTGCTTGCATCGGCGCGTTCCTGGCTCAATCCGTCTCGAACCAAGGCGCCGGCAAAGAGCTGTAGTTGCCGCAAGTCCTCTGTCAGCATCGTAGCCAGATGGTGCCCTGCAAACACCACCGCCGCGAACAGACCTAGCAGCAGCAAGAAAATGCTTGTGTATTGCGGGGCTAGCGGACTTTGACTCCCTGTCGGCAAGTTGTCTTGAACGCGAAAACCCAGTGAGCCGAATACCGGGGGAGTCGTTACCGGGCTGCTTCGCTGGTGCTCGTCTGCGCTGCTAGGGCTGGGCCCATTTGGCAAATTCCAGAGGAGTTGCATCGACTCGCCAATATTCAGGCTGTTCAGGCTTACCTTGTAAAGAAGGCCACCCTCCGGCGTTGGGGTCCGGGGGTAAACCAGAGGCTCCAATGCAACCAGCTCGTGGCCGTCGGGGCCGGGAAAGATGGCCGATGCGGTCCTGCCGAGCTTGAGCTTTTGGCGCAGCCAGTCATGCTGAGCTTCTGTGAACTGACCGTTGTTGCCGGCGATCTCGCCACCCTCGAAATCTGTAAATAGCACCTGCACCGGAATTCCGTTGACCTGCCGGATACCGGTCAGGAAGGGTTGGAGATAGGTTTCCCGACCAGCACTGTCTACCAAGCCGGTGGCCAGGATCGTGCTGCCGGCCACCTCGGTCATGCGCGACGCCAGCGCCGTCAGGTTCAGCCCCAGTGTCTGCGCATGAAATTGCCGCTCCCGGGTCGCGAGTTCCCGTGTTGCGTCATCGTGCTGGCGCTTTAGCAGCCACCAGGAGGCCATTGACACAAGTAGGAGCGCGCCCGCTGCCAGACCTGCCGCTGTCAATGCGAATCGCCGAGCCAGACTCGACGGCAGAGTTGCTTTCGAAAACATGGGAATCCTGGTCAGACCGGCGTCAGCACGCCATCGTCACGGTAATGCGCCATCAGCAACTGTTGGCCGTCAAGCGCCTCATGGCGCGCTGCCGTGAAGGCTGGCGCATAACGGCGAACCAGACCCTCGTGGGACGGTAGATTTTCAAGCGCTGTGCGCAAGGCGCCGCGCTCTGTCGAGCCAGCAAGTTGCACGGCCTTAGCCAGCAGGTGAACGGCGTCGTAGGCATGCGCCACGCCAACGGGACTTTCTATTTCTTCGATTCGCCGGACCCCGAAATCCTGCGCCACGCGCATGAATCGCTGCAGGGGTGGCTTGCGCGCACGGGCAAAACTGAAGGTTTGCACAACAGAAAAATCGACCCCTCGCAAGGCCGGTCCTGCGGCGGCGAAGAAGCGGCCGCCAGTCACGCCCCAGTGGCTGATGATGGGTATCCTTTGCGCTGGCGGCAGTTCGCCCATTTCGCGCACCAGCAGTGCTGCCTCCTCGTCGTTGGCCACCAGAATAATCGCTTTGGCGCCAGCGGCCAGCAATTTGCGATAGCGCTCGACCAGCGAGGGCTCTTGCCAGTTGTACCAGGTGGTGTCCACCACCACTGGCAAGGCTTTCGTAGCATTGTGCTTTTGGATGGCGATTTCATTGCTGCGGCCCCAGGCGGTGTTCGTCAGCATCAAGCCGACCTCCGTGAACCCGCGCAGTCTTGCGCTTTGAAGCAAGAAGGGCATGGCCAGGCTGTCGCGCAGCGAGACCCGGAAAACGAAGTTCGGCTGGCTTGCGTTGTCGACGATCGCATCGGCTGCGGACCAGACGGCCAGAAATGGAAGCCCTACCTCCTTGAGCAATGGCAACTGCTCGATGATGACCGGGCTGAAACGTCCCCCCAGCACTGCGACCAGTTCCGGCATGGCCGCAAATTCCTTTATGTTTTTGATGCCGCGTGCAGGTATGGAACGGTTGTCGCGGGTAAGCAGCGCCATGAGCCTGCCGCCCAAAACACCACCGGCCTTGTTGATTTGTGCGATGGCAACGCGAGCCCCCAGTTCAATGGCCTGGGCCGAGGTGCTGTTGACGAGACCAAACTCTGCATCGATGCCCACGAGCACGGCTTTAGCGTCCAGCGCTGAAGCGTGCGGCGCCAGACAGAGCAGCGAAGGCAGCATGCCGAGCACGCGTCGGCGTGACATTGCTTCAAACGCTTTGTAGGAAATCATGAGTTCGAGGGCGAGCTGCCGACAGGTTTGCCGTGGTCAGACGCACGCTCAATTTTTAACCGCAAACCGGCGAATAAAGCGCTTGCTCGGCCAGCAATTCGTAATCATTGGTTACAAGTCTCACAATTCGGAGCGTATCCAGCGATTTCTTGGAACTCAACAAAATCTGGCAGTTTCAGACTTTATGAGTTTCTCAGTTCATGCGGGAAACCGGACTGCGCCGAAGTTCATCAAGCCGTTCGGATGACTGCCAGCACAGAGTGATCGCGGTTGGCGAATCGGCAAGCCCAAAAGAGCCAGTCTTGCGCCTTGTCTGACTGGTTGCCCAGTCAGACGGGACTTTGGAGTTAGCTACTTTGGGTCATTCCGGAAGCGAAAAATCGGAGGTCCTCAGTCGCAGTTACCATGGGTTCGAGTTCTCGGACCTTCTCGGCGAGGCGGCGGAAGTCGGTGGCTCCGGTGCTGTCGGCAGAAAACTCGAGGATGGATTGGTATTTCTTGAGCGCCGCCAGGATCCGTTCATCGCTTTCGATGGTCGTCAAGTACCCGACACCCTGGTTGAGAAATCGCAGGCAGACCTGGTTGATTCGCTCAAACAAGTTTTCGCCGTCGTGCTGGCTACTCAAGCCATTAGGCACCAGAAAAATCTCATCCAGACCATGGTCGCGAATCAAGACCTTGATGGTGCCGTAGGCGTCAGCGATGGAGGCAGGGTCGTCGCGAACGACAATCAGGCGGCGCTGGCAGGCCGCCATGAACGCCAGCACCGACGGTGCAATACCAGCGGCCATGTCAACAATCAGGTAGTCGACTTGTTCTTCCAGGGTCCCGAAGGCTTCAACGATGC
>CAJAOB010000034.1 GCA_903941205.1 uncultured Burkholderiales bacterium
AGTCCTGGCGGCGGCTGCCCGGCGAAGCCGGTTCGATGGCCCCTGCTTGCAAGGGCTGCGAGTTTTCGGTCTGAGTTTTTTCGCTCACCCTGAGTTTCCCGAAGGGTCCGAGGGGGCTGCTGCGCCTGCGGCCCGGCTGAGCCGGTTCCGCGGCCCCTGATGGATGGGATTGCGCGACGCTTGCGCCGGTGCTTGGCCTGCCTGTTTGGGGTCTGATTTTTTTATCCGTTCGCCCTGAGCCTGTCGAAGGGTGGTCCTGAGCTTGTCGAAGGGCTTTTTGAGGTGCGTCTACATGTCTGAAGAAGAAATCCTGAGCGTGACCCGTCGCTGGCTTGAAAAAGCGGTGATTGGCCTGAACCTGTGCCCGTTTGCCAAGGCGGTGTATGTCAAGAACCAGGTGCGGCTGGTGGTCAGCCGCGCGCGTCATGCGGATGACTTGCTTGAAGAGCTGGACCGTGAGCTGGATTTGCTGGTGGCCACGCCGGCCGATGAGATCGACACCACGCTGCTGATTCACGCCACGCTGTTTGACGACTTTCTGGACTTCAATGATTTTCTTGAAGTCGCCGAGGGCGTCGTCGAGGAGCATGGTCTCGAAGGGGTGGTCCAGCTGGCCAGCTTTCACCCGCGATTTCAGTTTGACGGCACCGAGCCCGATGACATCGGCAACTACACCAACCGCGCGCCTTTTGCCATGCTGCACTTGCTGCGCGAGGTCAGCGTCGACAAGGCGGTCGAGGCTTTTCCCGAGGCCGACGCGATCTTTGAAGAAAACATCCGGACGCTGGACAAGCTCGGTCACCAGGGCTGGAAAGATCTGGGTTTGTGAATCCAGGCGCTTTTAGCGTGGTTCGAGCTTGAACAGTTGCGCCAGCGCGGTTTTGTATTGCGGCTGACCCATCGCATTGGTGTTGTGGTGCGAGCCGCCTTCGACCAGAACCAGCAGCTTGGGTTCGACTGCGGCGTCGTAGAGTTTTCGGCCCAGCGCTGGCGCGATCAGGCGGTCTTGCAGGCCGTGCACCACCAGCAAGGGCGAGCCAATCTTGTCGACCTTGCGAGCCGCCTCAAAGCGCTGGGTGATCAGCGCCGTGACGGGCGCCCAGCCCCAGCGAAAGCTGCTGACCAGCTCGGCCATGGAGGTGAACGTGCCTTCGACGATGGTGCCGCTTTCATCAGAGACTTCGGCGGCAAGGTGAATGGCGATCGGCCCTCCCAGCGAGTGGCCAAAAATATAGCGCGGCCGCTGCGGGTACCTTTCGGCGAGCCAGTTCCAGGCGGCGCGAGCGTCTTCATAAGCCATTTCTTCGGACGGCAGTTCGGCGCTGGTCTTGCCGAAACCCCGGTAGTCCACGCCCAACACCGAAAACCCCAGCTCCTGCATGCGGCGCATCCGAAACGACGAAGCCGTCACGTCCCAGCGGGCACCGTGCAGGTAGAGCAGCACCGGGCCTTGATCACCGGCGGAGCCTGCCAGGGCGGGCCCGGCTTTTTCGGCCTGGCCCGGCAACTGGACCTTGATGGCGTCGGCCGGAGCCTTTGCGCCTGCTTGCGGGTCGGGGCTCAGGTCTTGCCGGGCGGCCAGCCACAGGCCATGCAGCCTGCCCGTTTTGCCGGTGACACGAGACTCAAATTCGATCCACACCTCGTCCATCTCCCGCGCTGCTTGCGTGCCGATGTTGCGGCTGGTCTGGTTGGGTTGAAAGATCCATGCCCGTTCGCGCTCAGCCAGGCTGGCGCAGCCTGCCAGCAGAAGGGACGAGAGCGTGATCAGCAGGCTGGCAAGTGGTCGGTTTTTCATCTGCAAATATGCCTTGGTGTTTTGAAAAAAATCAGCTTCCTTGGCGTGTCATGGCGACGGCGCTGAGTCTCTTAAACTTCAGTCATGTCTACTTCTGCTTCCGACACCAATGCAAACAAGCCGCCACCGGCGCATGCCGGCGACGCTGCCTCCTTGCCCGCTGCGGCCTCAAAGCCTTCGCCCGAGGCGCTGGCATTGGGCCTTGCCGGCTTGATCCCCTTTGCGGGCGGCGCGCTGGCGCTGTGGTGGCTGCCCGAATGGGGCGACTTGGCGGCCATGGCGCTGCTGACTTATGCGGCGGTGATCGTGAGTTTTTTGGGCGGCATTCATTGGGGGCTGGCGATGTCGCAGGCACGTCCCCCGCGGGGTTTGCTGATTTGGGGCGTTTTGCCTGGCTTGCTGGCCTGGGCGGGTTTGTTGCTCAATAGCGCGTGGGGATTGGTTCTCATGGCGGCAACTTTGCTGATTTGCTATGTCGTGGACTGCCAGATTTACCGGCCGCTGCGCCTGGGTGGCTGGCTGCTGCTGCGGGGCGTGCTGACGGCGGTGGCGGTGCTGTCCTGTCTGGCTGGCGCGGCGGCTTTTCTGGTTTAGCTCATTTGCTGGCTTAGCGGCCGCGCAAAAACAGGCCGTCCAGCTCGCGCACGCTAATTTGCCGCCAGGTGGGCCGGCCGTGGTTGCACTGGTCGGAGCGTTCGGTGGCTTCCATCTGCCGCAACAGGCCATTCATTTCATCAAGTGTGAGTTTTCGGTTGGCGCGAACCGCGCCGTGGCAGGCCATGGTTGACAGCAGCTCGTTTTGCGCCCGCTGGATCACCGTGCTGGCGTCATGTTGCGCAAGTTCGGCCAGCACGCTGCGCGCGAGCTCGACCGCGTCTGATTGCGCCAGCGAGGTTGGGACGGCTCGCACGGCCAGGGTTTTGGGTGAAAAGGCCGTGATCTCCAGGCCCAGGGTCTGCAAGGCCTCCAGCGAGCTTTGTGCCGTGGCGATCTCCTGGGGCGTGGCGGCGAAGGTGGCTGGAATCAGCAGCGGCTGGCTGGCGATCATGGCGTCTGTCAGCTGGGTTTTCAGGCGCTCGTAAACAATGCGTTCGTGGGCGGCGTGCATGTCGACGATCACCAGACCGCGCACGTTTTCGGCCAGGATGTAAATGCCCTGGAGTTGCGCCAGCGCTCGGCCCAGCGGCCAGTCGCCGGGCGGCAGGCTGGCGGCTTCGGCGGCGCCGGTGGAGGGCGCTGCGCCAGCAAGCATGCCGGCGGGCGGATTCCAGGCGGGGGCGGACGGGTCTGCAGCGCCAGCCAAGCCGCCGGCCTCACGGGCGGGCCACATCGCTTCGAAATCGTTCACGCGCGCTTGTTGTCGGCCTGAAAAATCCATGCCGGGCTGCGCCCAGCCCAGGCCGCGTGCGGCGCGCTGGGCGTTGGAGAGAAACTCTTGCGGGGCGGGCTGGCCTGGCGCGCCAAAGGCTGTGTTGCCGTCGGCTGGATCGCCGCTGATGCCGCTGATGCCGGAGCTGCCCGGGTGGCCGTCGGCGCCCTGCGAGCGCGGCGCGGCCAGCGCGTTTTCAGCGGCGTGGCGCACCGCTTGGTGGACTTCCCGGCTGTCGCGAAAGCGCACCTCGATCTTGGTCGGATGCACGTTCACATCGACCCGTGCAGGGTCCATTTCCACGTACAGCGCATAAACCGGTTGGCGGTGGCCGTGCAGCACGTCTTCGTAGGCGCTGCGTGCGGCGTGGGTCAGCACCTTGTCGCGCACAAAGCGGCCGTTGACGTAAGCAAATTGCTGGTCTGCGCGGGAGCGGGCGGCGTCCGGAATGCCGGCCCGGCCCCAAACCCGCACGGCGGGCTGGCCGTTCTCGCGGCGCGCGCTGCTTTCATAGCTCACCGCCACCGATTGGGCGACGAACTCCTCGCCCAGCACGTCGGCCAGGCGCTGGTTCAGCGCAGCAAAGGAGTCGTCGCCTTGCAGGGTGTCAATGCAGGCCCGCCATTGCTCGACCAGCTTGCCCTCATGCCAGATGGCAAAGCCGACGTCGGGCCGCACCAGGGCATGCCGGCGCACGGCCTCGATGCAATGCGCCAGTTCGGTGGCATCGGTCTTTAAAAATTTGCGGCGTGCGGGCGTGGCGTAGAACAGTTCGCGCACTTCAACCGTGGTGCCCTGGGCGCGCGCAGCCGGGCGGAGTTCGCCGGTGCGCCCGTCGAGTTGCCAGGCGTGGCCGTCGCTCGCCTCGGCCGATCGTGACAAGAGGCTCATGTCGGCGATCGAATTGATCGCCGCCAGGGCCTCGCCCCTGAAACCCATGGTGCCCACGGATTCCAGGTCTTTGAGCGAAGCGATCTTGCTGGTGGCGTGGCGCCGCAGCGCCATGCCCAGTTCGGCCGCAGCAATGCCGGCCCCGTCATCTTCGACAAGTATCAGGCGCACGCCGCCGGCCAGCAGCCGCACGGTGACTTGCCGGGCGCCCGCGTCGAGTGCGTTGTCGACCAGTTCGCGCACCACCGAGGCGGGTCGCTCGACCACTTCGCCGGCGGCGATCTGGCTGATCAGCTCGTCGGGCAGTTCCAGAATGGGGCGATGGGGGGCGGGGGTGGCAGAAGAGTTCACCGGCAGATTTTAGGCCGCGCGGTGCGTCCGGCCGAGCGCTGCGTCCGCGGGCGCCGTGTCAGAATCAGCGCGATGGAACTGGCTACTTTTTTGATCGACTTCATTCTTCATGTGGACCGCTATCTGGAGACTTTCACGCAGCATTACGGCGCCTGGGTTTATGCGCTGCTTTTTGCCATCGTTTTCGTCGAAACCGGGCTGGTGGTGATGCCCTTCTTGCCGGGCGATTCCCTGCTGTTCATCGTTGGCGCGCTGTGCGGCGTAGGCCTCATGAGTTTGCCGGTGGCCATGGCGGTGTTGCTGGCGGCGGCCATTTTGGGCGACCAGTGCAACTACGCGATAGGCCGCCATATCGGCCCCAAGGTGTTTCAGTGGGAAGACTCCCGGTTTTTCAACAAGCGGGCCTTCGACCAGGCGCATGATTTTTACGAGCGGTATGGCGGCGTGACGATCATTGCGGCGCGTTTCATGCCCTTCGTTCGCACCTTTGCGCCTTTCGTCGCGGGTGTGGCGCAAATGAACCGCAGCAAGTTCACCGCCTTCAACGTGATCGGCGCCCTGATCTGGGTGGTCGGACTGTGCGGCGCCGGTTACTTTTTTGGCAACTTCGCCTGGGTTCAGGACAACCTGAGCAAGATCATCTGGGCCATGATTCTGCTTCCGGGGCTGCTGGTGCTTTATGGCGCCTTCAAGGCGCGCAGCGCCTCGGGGACGACGCGCGGCTGAGGCTGATGGCGGCGCATGGCCTCAAAGCTGTCACCGAACCGGCGTGGCGCGCCTTTTTGTGCGTGCTGAGGGCTTGGTTGGTATTTTGAAGCCGGCCTGTTTGCAGTGCTGGCCCTCAGAGCGGGCGGTTGCGGGCCAGCGGCGGGTTCTTGGCGAAGTAGCGCAAGATGCCGCGCAGCAGCGCTTCTGACAGCTGCGCCTGGTAAGCAGGGTTGCGCAGGCGCGCTTCCTCGTCGGGGTTGCTGATGAAGGCGGTTTCAACCAGCACGCTGGGAATGTCGGGCGCCTTGAGCACCGCAAAGCTCGCTTGCTCCACGCGCGGTTTGTGCAGCTTGCCGACGTTGCCCATTTCGCCGAGCATGGCCCCGCCGAGTTTGAGGCTGTCGCTGATCTGCGCGGTGGTGCTCATGTCGAGCAAGGCCTTGAGCACCTGCGTGTCCTTGGCCTTGACATTGACGCCGCCCACCAGATCGGCCGAATTTTCCTTGTTTGCCAGCCACCGGGCCGCGCTGCTGGAGGCGCCGCGGTCGCTCAGCGCAAAGACGCTCGCGCCCTGCGGCCGGTCGGTGAAAAACGCGTCGGCGTGGATGCTGATGAACAGATCCGCCTGCACCCGTCTGGCTTTTTCCACGCGCACATGCAGCGGCACAAAAAAGTCGGCGTCGCGCGTGAGGAAGGCGCGCATATTGGGCTGTTGGTTGATGCGTTCCCGCAGTTGCAAGGCGATTTGCAGCACCACGTCTTTTTCGCGCGTGCCGCCCGGCCCGATGGCGCCGGGGTCTTCGCCGCCGTGGCCCGGGTCCAGCGCCACGATCACCAGCCGGTCGGTCCCGGTCTGATTGGCATGGCCCGTGTTGTGGGTCTTGTCGGCCGACTCGGGGGCTGCTGCATCCTTGCGCACGCGCGTTGCGGCCATCCACTCTCCGAGCGGATCAGCCACCGGCGCCGGGGCCTTGGCGGTGTGGCTGCTGGATGCTGCGGCCGCAGCGCCGGCCCGGGGGTCGTTCAGTCGCTCGGCGATCAAGGCTTCAAGCGGGTCCTGAACTGCCCGCGGGAAGAGATCAAACACCAGTCGGTGCTGGTAAGGGGCGACGGGCGTCAGCGTGAAGACTTGCGGCTGCGCGGCTTGCTTGAGGTCGATCACCAGCCGCAACACGCCAGGCGCGTTTTGCCCGACGCGGATGCCCGCGATGGTCGGGTCGTCAGGCTTGACCTTGGCCACCAGTTCCCGCAGTGCGGGCAACAGCTCGATGCCATCGACGTCGATGGCCACCCGCGGCGGGTCGGGTAGTAAGAACTGCCTGGCCTTGAGCTCGCGGTCAGACTCGATAGTGACACGCGTGTAGTCCTTCGACGGCCAGACCCGCACCGCCACAATCTCGGCGCCGCGCGCGATCTGCTTCACGCCCAGCAGCAAGGCCAGGCTGCCCCATTGCAGGAACTGGCGACGGCTGGTGCGTGGCGCAGCGCGCGTCATGGCTTCAGCAAAAAGGTGCCTGCCGCGGTGGCTGCGCGCAGGCTCACCAAGCGCTCATCGTTCTCTGCCAGCGCCAGCGACACGGTCAGATCGGCGGGCGGCAAATGCGCGCCGGCTTTTTCGGGCCACTCGACCAGCTTGAGGCCGGGGCTGGCAAAAATATCGCGAAAGCCGGCTTCTTCCCACTCGTCGGGGTCGTTGAAGCGGTAGAAATCGAAGTGCCAGATGTTCAGAAGCCGGCCGCTGCTGGTGCTCACGCTGTAGGGTTCGACCACCGCGTAGGTCGGGCTCTTGATGCGGCCTTGCACGCCCAGCGCCTTCAGCAGGTGGCGCACCAGGGTGGTTTTTCCGGCACCCAGATCACCGCGAAGCTCGATACACGCCGTGAAGTCTGGCGCGGCGTTTTGCAGTCGCTGCGCCAGCGCTTGGGCAAAGGCCCGCGTTTGGTCTTCATTGGGCCAGATCAGGCTTTTTACAATGGGGGCGTGATCCTCAATAGCCATCAATTCGTTTCTCAAATCCAGGATTGGGGCCGCGAGCTCGGATTCTCGCAAATCGGCGTGGCGGGGATCGACCTGTCGACGGCCGAAGCTGGATTATCAGCGTGGCTGGCGGCCGGCTTTCATGGAGAGATGCACTACATGGCCGCGCATGGGCTCAAGCGGGCACGGCCGGCCGAATTACTGCCCGGAACTGTCAGCGTGATCACGGCGCGGATGAATTATTTGCCAGCGCTGGCGCCGGGCGACGAGCCCGACTGGCAGGCCCGCGAACTGGCGCGCCTGGAGCGCCCAGGCGAGGCGTTGATCTCGGTCTACGCCCGTGGGCGCGACTACCACAAGGTGATGCGCACGCGCCTGCAAAAACTCGGCGAACGCATTGCTGCGCACCTTGGCACGCTGGGCCACCGAGCTTTCACCGACTCGGCGCCGGTGCTGGAGGCTGAGCTGGCCGTGCGCAGCGGGCAGGGCTGGCGTGGCAAGCACACGCTGGTGCTTGAACGCGACGCCGGCTCGCTTTTTTTCCTGGGCGAGATCTATGTCGACCTGGTACTGCCCCCGAGCTCGCCCGTCTCGGCGCATTGCGGCAGTTGCAGCGCCTGCATCAGCATCTGCCCGACGCAGGCTATCGTCGCGCCCCAGCGGCTGGACGCCAGGCGCTGCATTTCCTATCTCACCATCGAACATGCGGGTGCCATTCCGCTCGAACTGCGACCGCTGATTGGCAACCGCATTTACGGCTGCGACGATTGCCAGCTGATTTGCCCCTGGAACAAGTTTGCCCAGCGCAGCGCGCTGCCAGACTTTGACGAGCGCAGCGGGCTCACCGGCCAGCACTTGATAACGCTGTGGGGCTGGAGCGAAGCGGATTTTTTGCGCCACACAGAGGGCAGCGCGATCCGCCGCATTGGCCATGAACGCTGGCTGCGCAACCTGGCGGTGGCCATGGGCAACGCCTTGCGCGCCCCGGCGAGCGCCGGTGTCGATCAAAGCGCCTTGCGCTCAGCGCTGCAAAACCGGCGCGAGCATCCGAGCATGCTGGTGCGTGAGCACCTGAACTGGGCTTTGGCACAAGTGGCGGCCTGAATCGCGGCGCTCGGGGTCTCAAGCGCTGGTTCGACCGGTTTCTTGCCTGCTCTGCCTGGCTCAATGGCCAATGAGAATCATGGCGAAAGGCAGGCTGAACAAGCCCAGCAAGGTAGATAGCGTCACCAGTCCGGCTACCAGCGTTCCATCGTAGCCCATGCGCGCTGCCAGCACGTAAGCAGTCGGGGCGGTTGGCAGAGCCGAAAACGCCAAGAGCACCAAAGCCTGCAAGGCTGACAGGCCGAAAAGCCGGCTCAGCAGCAGCGCCACCAGCGGCAACAGCAGGTGCTTGATGGTCAGCACGGCCACCGCCAGTGTTTTGGCTTTGGCCAGCGAGCCGAATTGCATGCCGGCGCCCGCGGCCATCAGCCCCAGCGCCAGCGAGGCTGCACCGATGCGGCTGACGCTGGGTTCAAGCCAAGCTGGAATATGAAAGCCCAGCAAATTGGCCAGCAGACCGCTGGCGGTGGCAATGATGAGTGGATTGCGCATGAGCTCGCGGCCGAAATGGCCTTGCGAATGGCGGGTCATCGGCCATATGGCGGCCGTGTTGAAGACGGGCACGCACACGCCAATCAGCACGGCGATCAGTAGCAAGCCTTGCGCTCCCGCCAAGCGTTCGGCGATGGCCAGCCCAATGAAAGAGTTGAAGCGAAACGCGATTTGCGCGCTGGCCGCATGCTGCCGTGCATCGATACGCGAGCCCAGCCAGGGCAAGCGCGGCAATGCGTAAGATACCGCGATGCCCGTGGCGGCCAGGGTCAGGCCGGAGGCGATCAGCCCTGAGGCCGCCGACAAGTCGAGCGGGCTCCTGACGATTGAATGAAAAAGCAGAACCGGGAAGAAAAAGAAATAGACCAGTTTTTCTGCCTGCTCCCAGACCGTCCGGTTCAGCGCGGTATGACGGCATAGCAGGTAGCCACACAATATGAGGGAAAAATCCGGGATGAGAAGTTGAGCATGGTTCACGCCCCGAGGATAACGCGCGAATCAGATCAACTTCTTGTGTGTAATCCACAAGTTTTACAAAAGTGCGCACTACTAAGATGTTGACTGCAATTTTTTTAAAGGGACTTTTCATGCAATCTCGTCAATTACTTTCAGCTCTGTCCTTGGCCGCATTGGCGCTCGGCAGCGTTAGCGGTTCCGCCATCGCGCAGAGCTACCCGAGCAAGAACATCAAGCTGCAGGTGCCTTTCGCACCCGGCGGCACCACCGACATCGTGGCCCGCGTGATCGCCGAGCCTCTGGGCAAGGCCTTGGGTCAGACCGTCGTGGTTGAAAACAAAGCCGGTGGCGGTGGCGTGGTCGGCGCCAACGAGACCGCCAAGGCCACCCCGGATGGTTACTCGCTGGGCATGGCCACAGTCTCCACTACTGCGGCCAATCCAGCCATCAACCCCAAGATGCCGTACAACACGCTGACCGATTTCACGCCGGTCATCAACATTGCCGCCACGCCCAATATCATTGCCGTGCACCCGAGCTTTCCAGCGCGGAACTACAAGGAGTTCCTCGCCGAGGTCAAGAAAAACCCGGGCAAGTACTCCTATTCTTCCTCGGGCACGGGCGGTATTGGGCACTTGCAGACCGAACTCTTCAAGAGCCTGACCGGCACCTTCATCACCCACATTCCCTACCGTGGCGCTGGGCCGGCTCTGAACGACACCGTAGCCGGACAAGTTCAGATCATTTTTGACAATCTGCCATCGGCCCTGCCTTTCATTCAGCAAAAGCGCCTGATCCCCATCGTGGTGGCGGCTCCCCAACGCCTGGCCGTGCTGTCTGACGTTCCGACCTTCAAGGAAGTCGGCCTCGAGCCCGTGAACCGCATGGCTTACTACGGCATCATTGGTCCGAAGAACCTGCCCAAGGAAGTGGTCGACAAGCTCAGCGCTGGCGTCCGTAAAGCGCTGGAAGACCCGGCCGTGCGCAAGCGCATTGAAGACACCGGCTCGCTGATCGTGGCCAACACGCCCGAGCAGTTCACGGCGCAAATCAAGGCCGAGTTCGAGGTTTACAAAAAGGTGGTGGACAGCGCGGGTCTCAAGCTCGAGTAAGGCCTTGGGTCGGCGGGCTTGCAAGCCGCCAGCACCGTGAGCAAGCCTTTATGCGCGCTGTCAAAGGCCTCCTTGCCGTCCCCACTGGTTTCGCGCCGGTCGGGACGGTATTTTTTGGGCCTTGATTTTTGGGAGGGTTGGGCATGACGATGAACGACGGCAGCCAGGGCAGCATTGACGCCTTTGTGGATGCGCTCTGGCTTGAAGACGGCCTGTCCGTCAACACGCTGGCCGCCTACCGTCGCGACCTGTCTTTGTACGGCGCCTGGCTGGCCCGCGAAGGCCTTGCGGGCGGATTGCTGGACGCCAGCGGCGAGGCCGATCTGAACGCTTACTTCGCGTTCAAGCATGGCAGCAGCAAGGCGACATCGGCAAACCGCCGGCTGACGGTGCTCAAGCGTTACTTTCGCTGGGCGTTGCGCGAAGGCCGGCTGGTCGAAGACCCCACGCTCAAGTTGCAGTCGGCGCGCCAAGCCTTGCGTGTGCCCAAAACCATGTCCGAGGCGCAAGTTGAAGCCTTGCTGGCCGCACCCGACCAGGACACGCCGCTGGGCATGCGTGACAAGGCCATGCTCGAACTCTTGTATGCCAGCGGCTTGCGGGTGAGCGAGTTGGTGGGCCTGAAAACCTTTCACGTCGGCATGAACGAAGGCGTGCTGCGCGTCATGGGCAAGGGCAGCAAGGAAAGGCTGGTGCCTTTTGGCCAGGTTGCGCGGGTGGCGATCATGACTTATCTGACCGATTCAAGGCCGGTGATTTTGGCAGGACAACAAACTGATGACTTGTTTGTGACCGCACGCGGTTGCGGGATGAGCCGCGTGATGTTCTGGATGCTGGTCAAGAAATACGCAGCGCTCGCCGGAATTTACTCGCCCTTGTCGCCACACACCTTGCGCCACGCATTTGCCACGCACCTGCTCAACCACGGCGCTGACTTGCGGGCGGTGCAACTGCTGCTCGGCCACGCGGACATTTCCACCACGACAATTTACACCCATGTCGCGCGCGAACGCCTGAAGCTGATTCACTCGCAGCACCATCCCCGCGGCTGATGTTCAGCCTTGAGGCGCCAAAGGAAAGCCCCAAGCGTCTCACTCGTACATGTAATGGCGGCTGAACGGGTAAGTCGACTGGCTGCCGGAGATCGGCGCCTCGGACAGCTCATGATCAGGCCTCGTGGCCAGGATCTGGTGCAGCGCGATCCAGCCTTTTTCAAAGCTCATGGCGCAGCCTGCCAGGTACAAGCGGTAGGCGCGCAAGGTTTTCTCGGCGCGTTCTGCATCGCTGTCGGCGGCCAGCAATTCGAGCGCGGTGTCCAGCTGCGCCTCCAGTGCGTCTGACCAGTCCCATAAAGTGCGCGCGTAATGCGGCCGCAGGTTTTCTGCGTCGACCACCTCCAGGCCCGCACGCGCCATGTGCCCCAGCACCCGGCCGACATGCACCAGCTCGCCGCCCGGAAAAATATATTTCTCGATGAACTCCCCCATGCCAGCGCCGAGCTGCCAGTTGTTTGCCCCGCCCGCCGTGATGCCGTGGTTCAGTACCAGCCCGCCCGGCACCAGAAGACGCATGACCTGACTGAAATAGCGCTGCATATTGGCCTGTCCGACATGCTCGAACATGCCGACTGACGAAATTTTGTCAAAGCGCTGGTGTTCGTCCATATGCCGGTAATCGCGCAGCTCGATGCGAACCCGGCCCTGCAAGCCCTTGTCCTCGATCAAACGCTGCACATGGGCATGCTGGTTTTTTGACAGCGTGATGCCGGTGGCGTCAACACCGTAATGCTCCGCCGCCCAGAGCAGCAAAGCGCCCCAGCCTGCGCCGATGTCCAGAAAATGCTCGCCTGGCCGGAGCATGAGCTTGCGGCAAATATGGTCCAGCTTGGCTTCCTGCGCCTGGGCCAGCGTCATGGGGGGGTCGCGGTAATAGGCGCATGAATACACCCGGCGCGGGTCCAGCCACAGCGCGTAAAAATCATCCGACACGTCGTAATGAAACTGCACTTGCGCTGCGTCTTTTTGCAGCGTGTGCATCACTTTCGACCGGGCCCGGCTCAGCATATGGCTCCACCAGCGCGTGTGGTTTTGGACGGGGTTGCCCGGCACCAGACCGGCGACGACCGCCATGATGTCGCGCATGCAGCCTTCCAGATGCAGCTTGCCTTCCACAAACTCCTCGCCCAAAGCGCCGATCTGGCCGGCTTTCAGCCGTGCCAGCGTGGACCAGGTCGAGAGCCGCAAGCGAACCGAGGCATCGCTCGGCCCCAGCCGCTGACCCTGCGGCAGTTGCACCAAGACCTGTCCGTGCAAGGCCCCGAGTTGCGCCTGAATCCGGGGAACAAATGCGCTGATCATTCATGTGACTCCTGATGCAAAGCCGGCCTATGTCATCCCTGGCTTGAGCCCTGCGTCAGGCAGCCCGGTCAAGCGCGGTCAAGCCCGGTCAAGGTCGAAAAGTCAGCTTAATTCAGCGCCCGCCTGGCGACAAGCGCAGCTGGAGGTTTCAATTTGAAACTCCCTGCGCTTCATCTCTGTTGGGTTTGTGCTTGTCCAGGGGCCTCGTGCCCCCGACTTGTGTGGCAAGGTGAGGTCGCCATCCAGCCCCTGTCCGGATAGTGGGGCCGGCAAGGCCTCACTTTCCGTCGAAGTTGGCGCCAATAAAGTTGCCGGTGAGGGTGTAGAACACATACAGTGTTTGCTTGGAAGTCTCTTTTTCTGTCGGGTTTTTGAAAGTGAATTTCCATTCCTTCGCGCTTTTGCCGGCTACGGTTTCAGCCTTCTCGAGTTTGACGGCTTTCCATGAGGCGTCAATCTTGCCCTTGCCAACCAATGCGTTTTTCTGCTCAATGGCGCAACCTGTGAGTATGGATTCTTTGACGGGCGCATTGCCATGGAAATGACAACTCCCGCCACTGCCAGCAAGTGCGGCCGTGGACAAGGCGAGTGTTGCGACCCCAGTGGCGATGGATGCGACATATTTCATGATGATTTCCTGTGCTTTCAAAGCATTAAGTTTGATTGGCTTCAAATAGAGTTGCGGCTAGGGTCAACCGCCTTTTCAATGTCCATGTCTTCATGGATGTGCTTGTGCTCCTGCACCGGGAAGCGGAAGCTGTCTGCATGGGCGTCGTGCTGGTAGCCATGTAGTTGGGTGAACAACAAATACACGCCGGCATAGATCAAGCCCATATTGGCCACAAGGCTGAAACGTTTGAAGGAGGGACGATGCCGCAAGAACGCGAGCAGGCCCACCATCGCGGCAAGTGCGGCAATCTGGCCAATTTCCACGCCCACATTGAAGCTCAGGATGCGCAGCAGCATGGCGGTGCTGTCATCGCCAAGCGGCAACTGTTGCAGGCGGGTCGAAAGTCCAAATCCATGCAGCAAGCCAAAGCCAAAGACAGCCGCCAACAGGTTGGGTGACTTCATGTCAAAGACGCGCTGAAACCCCCCGTTGTTGTCAAAGCCTTTGTAGATGACGCTGATGGCGATGATGGCGTCCACCAGGTAGTAGTTCCAGGTGATCTGGTAGTAGGTCGCAACGATCAGCGTGATGCAGTGCCCCAGCGTAAAGACTGTGACGAACTTGGCCACGTCCTTGAAACTGGTCAGAAAAAATACCACGCCAAACAGGAACAACAGGTGGTCGTAGCCGGTAAGCATGTGGCTGGCGCCCAGTCCCATGTAACGGACGTAGCCGCCATCCAGCATGCTCTGCTTGTCGGCCTCGGAGATACCATGCGCGAATGCCGCCAGTGGCAGTGCCATCAGCAAAAGGGCCACAACTCGGCCCGCGAAGAGTTTTGTCATCAATCAATCAATTCATATGGGCTGCGCGAATGCGCGGAGGGGCCCCCGGACAAGGGTCCAAGAGCGATGCGGGATAGGTTTTCCAGACGACGGTCCGTCAAGGACGAGGCCGCGCCTGTGTCAGGCGTGCTGCGTGGGCGGGCGCAGTAGTCCGTCAGCCGTGGCCGAAATCCACAAAGTGGTCTGCGCCTCTGCCAGCGATGACGACCCGCCATTTAGGAGCGCGGAATTGTGTGCATTGATGAGCGCGGCGAAGCCGCTGCTGTGGTCTGGGTGCGAATGCTGCACGGCGCCACCATCATCCATGTGCAGGCTGCTATCTGAATGATGGTGGTGTTCGACATCTTGGCCATGCACCATCAGATGCTCGATATCACCTGCTCGCTGCGCGACGGTTGCCGGGCCAAATACCACTGCCGACTGCAAACACATGGCGGCCAGGAGAGCAAAGGCGACAAGGCGAAATGACATGGCGAGATTTTAGGTCGGTTGCCAATGCCCTGAGCGCCCCCTGCGCAGTGCCCTGAGGGTAGCGTGTATTCGTCGTTCAGACGGGACTAAATCGCCGTGGCCAAGGGCTTGGCGGGTACGGTGACAGTCATTGGCTGCACGGACGCCGGCAAATAACCCGAGGGGTTGTTGATCAGGTCCGGTGCAACATATCGTCGCCAATTTCCAGCATCTTCGCTTCAAGCAGTTGTGTCATGCGAACAACTTGCGGCTGGTAGGCGGGCTCGTGGTAGCAGTTGAACAACTCCAGCGGGTCCTGCTCGCAGTCGAACAGTTCCCACTCAGGGGCCTGGCCGCCGGGCAGGGTCCCGGGCAGTCCCATCCCTTGGTTGTACCAGTAGATCAGCTTGTAACGCTGGTCGCGAATGCCGTAATGGGCGTAGGCGTTGTGGTATTCGTCCTGGTGCATCCAATAGCGGTGGTAGGCGACCACGGGCCAGTCGCTCGGGGTCTGCCCTTGTAGCAGGGGCCGGATGCTACGGCCCTGCATGTAGCTGGGCACGGGCACACCGGCCAGGTCGAGGAAAGTGGGTGCAAAGTCGACGTTCGATATCAGTGTGTCGCAGACCGATCCGGGCCGGATCTGGCTTGGCAAGCGAACCACAAAAGGCATCTGGAATGATTCCTCATACATGAAGCGCTTGTCGAACCAGCCATGCTCACCCAGGAAGAAGCCCTGGTCCGAGGTGTAAATCACCAGCGTGTTGTCGGCCAGCCCTTCGGTATCCAGATAGTCCAACAGGCGGCCAACGCTTTCATCAACAGAGGCGATGGTGCGCAGATAGCGTTTCATGTAGCGCTGAAACTTGAAATGGTCGTACTCGGCCTGCGACGCGAAGGTGAAGACTTCAGCCGTGTCTTTGTCAATCAGCCGGACCGCGCTGACATCGTGCGGCGCGGGCAGCTTGCGGTCCGGCATGCCGGGTACCAGCAGATCGCCAACTTCCTGCCCGCCATCGGGCTGTACCAGACCGAGGTCCCGGTAGGTCATATCGTCGGCAATCCGCATCTTGGCCTGGGTTGCTGCCCGGGCGCGGTTTTTGTAGTTATCGTCAAAGGTATCCGGCAGGGCAATGTCTGTCGTGTAGTGATCTTGGTACTTTGGGTGATTTTCCCAGGAGCGGTGTGGCGCTTTGTGATGGCACATCAGCATGAAGGGCTTGGAGGTGTCGCGCGCTTTGAGCCAGTCCAGCGACTTGTCGGTGATGATGTCTGTCACATAGCCCGGATAACTGGCAGCGCCTGCGGGCTCATGGAATACCGGGTCGTGGTAGTCGCCCTGGCCGGGCACCACCGCCCAGTCGTCAAAGCCTGTTGGCTGGTGCGCCGGGCCTTCGCCCAGATGCCACTTGCCAAAGATCGCAGTCTGGTAGCCGCTGCCGCGCAGGTGCTTGGCCACATTGGGCAGGCGATTATTGATTCCGTCAGCCAGTGTCATGACGCCGTTCACATGGTTGTAGGTGCCGGTCAGGATCGCTGCTCGACTGGGGGTGCAGATGGAGTTGCTGACATAGCAGTGGTTCATCCGCATGCCTTCATTGGCCAGGCGGTCGATGTGGGGGGTGTGGTTAATGCCGTGTCCGTAGCAGCTGATGGCCTTGGAGGCGTGGTCATCGGCCATGATGAAGAGAATGTTGGGTCGCGTCATGTGGTGCTCGTATCGGATAAAAAATCAGGCTCCTGCATGGCAGGTCGTCCAGGCGCCGCCCTGTCGGCTTGAAGCGAGTGTGGCTTCGACGAATTCGAGCCCCCAAAGTCCGTCACGCACCCCGGGCGACCAGCTGCACAGCGGATCGGCTGGCACGCCGGTGATGCGGGCAGCTATCGCTTCGGCAAAGTCAGCGTACAGGTTGGCGAAGGACTCTCGGAACCCTTCCGGATGGCCGCGGGCAATCCGGGTGGCGCGTTGCGCTGCCGGGTGCAGTCGGGCGTCACCCCGGCCCAGGATCTGCACTGACTCGCCAAGTGGTGCGTAGACCAGATAGTTGGGGTTGCTGTGTTGCCAATCGAGCATGCCTTTGGCGCCGTGGACGCGAACACGGATATTGTTTTCTGCCCCGGCAGCCGCCTGCGTGACCACGCATGAGCCGCGGGCGCCGTTCTCAAATCGCCACAAGATGCCCGCGTAGTCGTCAAAAATCCGTCCTGGCATCACGGAGCCCACGTCGGCGCAGACCCGGGCAACCCGGCTACCCGTGAGGTAGCAGGCCAGATGGTGGGCGTGTGTGCCGATATCTCCCATGACCAGCGAGGCACCGCTGCGGCCGGCATCGAGTTTCCAGCGTAACTTGGCGGTGAGTTCGCCCGCTTCCACCGGCAGTGCCATGCCGCCTTGAAAGTACTCGGCCTGGACGATGCGAATATCACCCAGCAGACCGGACTCAACCATGGCCCGGGCCTGCCGCACCATGGGGTAGCCGCTGTAGTTGTGGGTCAGGCAAAAGACCAGTTGGGTGCGCTCGACCGTCTCTACCAGGTGCCGGGCCTGACTTGTCGAGTTGACCATGGGCTTATCGCAGATCACGTGGAGGCCGGACTCAAGGGCCGACAGGCAGTCCGGGTAATGGCGGTCGTTGGGCGTCATCACGGCGACGGCCTCGATACGTTCGTCAGACGGGCGGGCCGCCTCGCCGGCCAGCATCAGGTCAAGCGATGCGTAGGCGCGGGACGCCGGCAGTCCTATGGCGATGCCTTGGGCCTGGGCACGCTCGGCATCGGACGACAGCACGCCGGCAACGATCACAAAGCGCCGATCCAGCACTGCTGCACTCATGTGGATGGGGCCGATGAAGGAGCCCGGCCCGCCGCCGATCACTCCCAGGCGCAAGGGCCTGCCCAGCACATTGACGGCCGATACGGGATTCGAGGTAGTCATCAGATTTTTCCAGCCAGGCCGGGCTTGCTTTTTTGCAGCAAGATGGTTTCAGGTTGGGCGAGTTGCATGCGCACGGGCGGCAGGCCACGCAGGATCAGTTCGAGGTCGTCCACTGCCATTTCGCCTATGGTCTTGAGTGCCGAATCGATGCCGCCGGCCCGATGCGCTGACAGCACGGTGGCCTCTTCGCATCGGAGGGCTTCGCTGGCTGGCACGGGCTCTTCAGGAAAGACATCGATCGCTGCTTGGAGCCGTCCGCTGCGCAGCTCGGCTCGCAGAGCGGCAAAGTCCATCACCTCGGCGCGGCTGAGTAAGATTATTTGACTGCCATCGCGCAGGAGTGCCAGTTCGGACACGCCAATCAAGCCGCCATTCCTGACGGTAGGCGCCGCCAACACGAACACGACACGCGAACTCGCCAGAAGGGTGTTGAGGTCGCAGGGCTGGGTCCCCCATTCCCTCAAGACCGAATCAGGTAGCCAGGGATCAAAGACTTGGATCGAGCAGCCAAACGGTGCCAGCAGTGCGATGAGTTTACGGGCGATGTTGCCAAAGCCGATGATGCCGACCGGTGCGCCAAATAGGGTCTGCACGCCAGTGTTGCCCCTGAAACCATAGCGTTCGGTGCCAGCGCGAAAGTGGCGATCTGCGGCAGTGATGCCGCGGGCCAGATCCAGAGCCAGGGCGAGTCCGTATTCGGCCACTGGTTGCGCGAAGGCGGGTGCCGGACAGGCCACGCGTATGCCACGAGA
>CAJAOB010000035.1 GCA_903941205.1 uncultured Burkholderiales bacterium
CGAACACCGTGCTCCCCGCTTTTACTCCCTCTCCCCCTGGGAGAGGGCAGGGGTGAGGGCGCCGGACGTGGCACATACGCAGCGCCTCGCACACCGAGCTTCCCGCTTTAACTCCCTCTCCCTCTGGGAGAGGGCAGGGGTGAGGGCGCCGGACGCGGCAGGATTCACACTTTTCGCGTGCCGCACAGCCCCTCTGCCCCTCCAGCGAGGCGCATTTTTTACCGCGGACCGGCGAAAGCCCGCTCGGCCCACGCTCACCAGGAAGGACGCGAAATTTTGACGCTAAAGCTCATTGATTTCCCGCTCTTTAAAAAAGCTGAGACCAGCCCTCGACCCCAGCCCTCACCCAGAGGCAGAGGGAGTGAAAACCGGGCGGCGCAGTTTGCGCAGCTGCCTTTGGTCAGCTTTTTGCCGGCGGCGAGCGCGTGGCCAGCAGTTCGTTCAAAGTCAGCCTGCCTCCACTTTGAAAGTCCCGCACCATGAGTTTTGGCGTTGAAATTCCTTTTGTCACGCTGCTTGGCTTTGATCTGACGCGCTTTGAAGGCGGGGAGTCAACCATTGTTTACTCGCCCCGGCCGGAGCATCAAAACTCGTTTGGCGTGACGCATGGCGGCGCGGTGATGACCTTGATGGATGTGACCATGGCGACAGCGGCTCGCAGTGTGGCCCCGGAGATGGGCGTGGTCACGATCGAGATGAAAACCAGCTTCATGAGGCCTGCGCCGGGCGATGGCACAGCCTTGACGGGCCACGGGCGCTTGATTCACCGGACTGCCTCGCTTGCCTTCGTGGAGGCCACGCTCTACGACCTTGACGACCGCCCCTGCGCGCATGCCACGGGTACTTTCAAGTACGTGAAGCGACCGGCAAACGCGGGCGCCAGTGCGAGCGAAAACGCCAACGCAGAAAACACCGCCCCCTTGCCAACCGACTGAGGCAGTGTTGCGCACCCGCTTAATTTGATCCACCACTCACCAAGGAAAAAAAACCATGCCTTCCAATCTCCAAATCCTTCTGGACACGCGCCCGGTTGGCGAAGCAAGCGCCGGTAACTTCAAGCTGGTCACGGCTGAAACGCCAGCCTTGCAAGACGGCGAGGTGCTGGTGCGCCACCACTTTCTGAGCCTGGACCCCTACATGCGCGGCCGCATGAACGACGCCAAGAGCTACGCGGCACCGCAGGCGCTCGGGCAGGTCATGCAGGGCGGCACGGCCGGCGAGGTGCTTGAAAGCCGCTCGCCAAAATTCAAGCCGGGCGACACCGTCGTCGGCATGGGTGGCTGGCAGCAGTTCAGCGTGGTCAACGCAGAGCAGGTGGGCGCGCTGCGCAAGGTTGACACGGCGCATGTTGCGCTGTCGCATTACCTGGGCGCGGTCGGCATGCCGGGCGTCACCGCCTGGTACGGTCTGGTCAAGATCATTGAGCCGCAGGCCGGCCAGACCATGGTGGTGAGCGCGGCCACCGGCGCCGTGGGCAGTGCGTTTGCGGCGCTGGCCAAGGCGCGCGGCTGCCGGGTGGTCGGCATTGCGGGCGGGCCCGAGAAATGCCAGTACGCCACCGCCGAACTCGGCTTTGACGCCTGCCTGGACTACAAGCAGCACGCCGATGCGCTCTCACTTTCAAAAGCACTGGCACTAGCTTGCCCGAACGGCGTTGACGGCTATTTTGAAAACGTGGGCGGCATGGTGATGGACGCTGTGATGATGCGCATGAACGCTTTTGGCCGCATCGCGCTGTGCGGCATGATTGCCGGCTACGACGGCAAGCCGCTGCCCATGAGCTACCCGGCCCTGATTTTGATGAGCCGCTTGAAGATTCAGGGTTTCATCGTCAGCGAGCACATGGAAGTCTGGCCCGAGGCCCTGAAGGAGCTCGGTACCTTGGTGGCGACCGGAAAGTTGCGGCCGCGCGAAACCGTGGCCCAGGGTCTGGCCGCGGCGCCCGAGGCCTTCCTGGGTCTGCTCAAAGGAAAAAATCTGGGCAAGCAACTGGTCAAACTGATCTGATCGAAGGGCCCTGGCCTGGCCCGGCCGGGCGGGGCCAGAAGCGCCTTGCGCGCTGCAGTGTGGCCGTGAAACCCCAAGAAAAGCCCATCACTGGCCTATCAAGAGCCGAACCCGACAGGAGACAAACCATGAGCGATGTGATTCTTCACCACTACCTGACCTCGCCTTTTGCTGAAAAAGTGCGGTTGATGCTCGGCTACAAGAATTTGCCCTGGAAATCGGTGCTCATTCCGGCCGTGATGCCCAAGCCTGACGTGCTGGCGCTGACCGGCGGTTATCGCAAGACCCCGGTGCTGCAAATTGGCGCCGACATTTACTGCGACACCGCCCTGATTGCCGATGTGCTCGAGCACCTCGCGCCCCAGCCGGCGTTGTACCCGAAGCCCCTCAAGGGCCTGGCGCGCACGCTGGCGCAGTGGGCTGACAACACGCTGTTCTGGACCGCCATGGCCTACAACATGCAGCCCGAGGGCATAGCGCAGATGTTCGCAGGCGCACCGCCCGAGGCCATCAAAACCTTCAGGGAAGACCGCGGCGCCATGAGCGCCGGCATGACGCGCTTGCGTCCGGCCGATGCGGCGGCGGCCTACAAGTCGTACCTGCGGCGCCTGTCAGACATGCTCGATACGCATGCGTTCTTGCTGGGCGAAAGCCCGTGCATCGCCGACTTTGCGATGTACCACCCGCTGTGGTTCACGCGCCACCGCACCCCGGTGCTGGCGGACATCTTGGCGCTGACGCCAGCCGTGCTGGCGTGGATGGACCGCATGGCCGCCATGGGCCACGGATCGTTTGAAAAACTGAATTCGGCCCAGGCCATCGAGATCGCGGCGCGTTCAAGCCCGCAGGCGCTGGCTGACGACACTTTTCAGGACGAGCACGGGATTGCGCTGGGCAGCCCGGTCAGCATCAGCGCTGAAACTTTCGGCCCCGAGCCGACCGAGGGCGAGCTGATCGCCGCCACACGCATGCATTACACGCTGCGCCGCACGGACCCGCGTGCCGGCACCGTGCATGTGCATTTTCCGCGCATAGGCTATGCGCTCAAGGCGCTGCCAGCGGCCTGAAACCCGCCGGCATAGTGATTAGAAGGGGATTTTTTAAATGATTTGGAGCGACTCATGATTTCGGATTTTCACGGCAAGACGGCGGTTTTGACTGGCGCGGGTTCGGGCTTTGGCCTTGAATGCGCCCGCGTTGGTGCGCGTCTCGGCATGAACCTGGTGCTGGTCGATGTGCAGCAAGACGCACTGGACGCTGCCAGCGCTGAGGTTCAGGCGCTGGGTGCGCAGGTGCTGGCCTTCAAGCTGGATGTCGCCAGCGCCGAGCAGATGGACGCCATGGGTCAGGCAGTCAAGGCGCGCTTTGGTGCGCCCCATCTGGTCTTCAACAACGCCGGCGTTGGCTCGGGCGGCCTGATCTGGGAAAACTCCGTCAAGGACTGGGAATGGGTGCTGGGCGTCAACCTCATGGGCGTGGTGCATGGGGTGAGGGTGTTCACGCCCATGATGCTCGAAGCCGCCGCCCAGGACCCGGCCTGGCAGGGCCATATCGTGAACACCGCCAGCATGGCCGGTTTGCTCAACCCGCCCAACATGGGCGTCTACAACGTCAGCAAGCACGCGGTGGTCTCGCTCAGCGAAACCCTCTACCAAGACCTGAGCCTGGTGACCGACCAGGTCAGCGCCTCGGTGCTGTGCCCGTATTTCGTGGCCACCGGCATCAGCAAAAGTCACCGCAACCGTCCGGCCGAACTGGCCGGCAGCAAGCCGACCCACAGCCAGATGGTGCAGCAAGCCATGACCGGCAAGGCCGTGGGTTCGGGCAAGGTCAGCGCTGCCGACGTTGCGCAGCTGGTGTTTGACGGCGTTGCCGCCAACCGCTTTTACCTCTACAGCCACCCCAAAGCCATTGGCGGGGTGCAAACGCGGCTGGAAGACATCTTGCAGGCCCGCAACCCGACCGA